>SKZA01000252.1 GCA_007127595.1 Kiritimatiellia bacterium | reverse complement strand
ATCCAATCGGTCTTCGCCCATAAGAATGCGGTCGATCGCACGCGCGGCTGCTTTGCCGGTCGCCATCGTAGAGGAAACATTCGACGCCCCCGTGACCAAGTCGCCACCTGCATGTACGCGCGGCCGATTGGTCTTGTAGCTGATCCGGTCCACCTTCGCCGTGAAATTGTCGCGCACGTGAATGCCCGCACGTCGTAACGGGTCCGGATCGGGCTTCTCGCCCACGGCCATGATGACCGCATCGCACGGCAGCGTGACCACTTCATCGGTCGATACCGGGGTCCGGCGACCCGACGAATCAAATTCGCCGGGCACCGTCTTGCGCAGTTCAATCCCCGTCACATGTCCGTCGTGATCAACGATAACGCGTTGCGGCGACAGGTAGAACATCACCTCCACGCCTTCCGCTTCGGCGTCCAACACCTCTTCCGCGATGGCCGGCATATCTTTCCGTTCGCGCCGATACGCAATGGTCACGGATTTCGCGCCCAGCCGAACGGCGGTCCGTGCGGAGTCGACCGCTGCATTGCCGCCGCCGACCACGACCACCCGTTCGCCCACCCCCGGCGGGGCGCCAAGGGCCACCTGTTCCAGAAACGTGATCGCGTGCCAGACATCCGGCGCGTCTTCGCCCGTACAGCCTGCGCGCGTCTCGTTCCACGTGCCTGTCGCCAGAAAGACGGTATCGTATTCCTTCTCCAGACTGTCGAGGGAAAGTCCAGCCCCAAGCGATTGCTTGTACTCAAAGTTAATGCCGAGATATTCCAGCACGCCGATCTCTGCCCGCAAAATGTCCTTGGGCAGGCGATACTCCGGTAAGGCGTAACGCAACATCCCGCCCGGCTCTTCACGTTCCTCGAAGACGGTCACGTCATGCCCCAGCATCTCGAGATAGAAGGCGGCGGCCAATCCGGACGGTCCGGCGCCGACAACGGCAATCCGTTTATCGGTAGCGGGGAGCTTGTCCTGCAGCAAACGCTCACGGACGAGTTCGAGCAAGGAACTGTCAAAGACCACGTCCGCAATATAACGATGCACTTCCCGCATATTCACCGGCGCATCCTCGTCGCCACGCCGACATTGACTCTCACAGGGATGCTGACAAATGCGTCCGGTCGAGGCCGGCAACGGGTTATCCAGCCAGACCATTTCCGCGGCATCTTCCAGTCGATCCTCTTTCAGTAACTGCAAGAAAGCCGGGATACGCATATTGAGCGGGCAACTATTCTCGCACGGAGAGAGGTACAACATTTCGCATACGCCCGCGTAACAGCGTTTCGCTCGGATATGCTCTTCGTACTCGTCCCGGAAGTAGCGGAGCGTCGTCAAGACCGGGTTGGGCGCCGTCTGGCCGAGCCCGCACAACGACGCGTCACGGATCATCGGCGCCAACTCCTCCAACTTCGCAACGTCCGACGAGTCCGCTCCGCCGTCACAAATCTTGCGCAGAATGCGGACGGCCTCGTCGAGGCCGACCCGACACGGGATACATTTCCCGCACGACTCGGAATGCGTGAATTCGAGAAAGTAGCGGGCTACGTCCACCATGCAGTTGTCCTCGTCCATCACCACCATGCCGCCCGACCCCATGATCGCGCCCAACTGACCGAGGGACTCATAATCCACCGGGGTGTCGAAGTGCTTGGCCGGGATACAGCCACCGGACGGACCGCCGGTCTGGACCGCCTTGATCCGCTTGCCCGCCGGACTCCCGCCCCCGATGCCGTACACGATATTCTTCAGCGGTGCGCCCAAAGGCATTTCTACAAGCCCCGTGTTCTTCACTTTCCCCACCAACGAGAACACCTTCGTGCCCGTACTGTTCGGGGTGCCGACGCCCGCGAACCATGCGCCGCCGCGCGCCACGATGACGGGGACATTGCACCACGTCTCAACATTATTGATATTCGTCGGCTTGCCCCACAGACCGGACTGTGCCGGGAACGGCGGACGCGGACGCGGACGCCCCGCCTTACCCTCCAGCGACGCAATCATCGCGGTCTCCTCGCCGCACACAAAGGCGCCCGCACCTTCCACCAGCTGAATGTCGAACTTGAATGAGGTCCCCAGAATGTTTTCGCCCAACAACCCCGCTTCGCGCGCATCTTCAACCGCTTTCTGGAGGCGCTTGACGGCAAGCGGATACTCGGCGCGCAGATACACGATGCCTTCGTTTGATTCCGTCGCATACGCGCCGATCATCATCCCTTCCAGCAGCATATGCGGGTCGCTCTCGATTTCATTGCGGTTCATGTACGCGCCGGGATCGCCTTCATCCGCGTTACAAATCATGTACTTCTTGTCCGCCTGCGTCTTACGCAATAAATTCCATTTCACGCCGGTCGGATAGCCCGCCCCGCCGCGCCCGCGCAGTTTGGCCTTGTTGATTTCCTCAATGACCTGGTCGCCGCCCGGCTTGGATAGCGCCTGGTAAAGTGAGAAGTATCCTCCCACCCCAATGTAGTCCTCGAGGCTTTCCGGATTGATCAGGCCGCAGTTCCGCATCACGATCTTCTGCTGCCCTTGGAAAAAGGGGATTTCGTTCCATAAAGGGATCTCGGCCAATCCGCGTCCGTAATTCATTTCGCCGGTCAAATGATCCCACTCTTCGATCCGGCACAGGGCCTTGCGCATCGGCAGACGGCCCGACGCCAGCTCATCCACGATATACGGCACATCCTCCGTAGTGATTTCAGCGAGCACGATCAGCGGCTTCCCGGGAAGATACACGTTCACCAGCGGCTCAACCGCGCAATAACCGAAACAGCCCACCGGATCTAAATCCGCGTCGAATCCCTTTTCGATCAAGGCCTCCCCCAAGGCCTCGTACACCGCTTGCGCGCCGTTCCCGATTCCGCACGTGCCCAATCCGACGGAAATCCGTGGGCGGCCCCGCAACAAACGATTCAAATGCGCTTGTCGGATGTCGTTCAGTGTGTCGAGATCACGAATTCTCATCTTTGGCCTCTCCCTTCACAATCCCCCGCACCATGCGTCTTAATTTCAAATCGCTCATGTGCCCGTGAATGTCCTCGTCCACCGCCACAACCGGCGCCAGCGCGCATTGACCGAAACACGCCACCGTACGCACGGTCAGTTCATGGTCCGGCGTCGTAAACGACGTGGAAGCGTCGTCGCCATTGACCGACCCGCCTGATTCCGTAAGCAAGCCGTCCAGCAACAGTTTCGAGCCGCGCGTGTGGCAAGCCGTTCCGCGACATACCATGACCGTGTGCCTTCCCTGGGGGCGCAGGTTGAAAAAGGAATAGAAGGTCACCACACTAAATACGTTCGACAGTGCCAACCCCTTCCGCTCGGCCACATACTTCAGCGTGTCGGGCGGCAGATATTTCAGCGGATGCATCTCTTGAAGCGTCTCGAGGATACTCAGCACATCGCCGGTGCGACCGGGATAGCGCGCGATCACCTCGTCCACCTGCTCAACACTCAACGGCTTTTCATCGCGTGTAGTCATGCTTCCGTCCTTCCGAGCCTTGCAACAGCATCTCCATTTGGCGCACGGCGATCTGCACCGCACGCGCCGTTTCCGACGACAATCCTTCTCCCACATCAAAGGAATAGGCGGGTACGGCCACCAGCCACGCTTCCGGCTCTACTTCGTAAAGCTCCCGCGCCAAGCGCAACACGTCGCGCGGAGACGCAACGTGCCCCATGGCCGACCGATCAGCGTCCGACGCTGTGCCGCGCGGGCGAAGCGATTGAATAGTAAGTCCCCCGCACTCTTCGACCGGACAGGCATCCACGAAGATCACATAATCCGCTTCCTTCATTCGCGCGGCGAGTTCCGGGGTCAATTGCTGCGTTTCCACAAGTTCGAGTGCGGGCAAGTTGCGGTCCGCCAATGCGCGCACGACCGCCCGACCGGCGCCGTCGTCGCTGCGCAGTTCGTTGCCCCAACCGATGACGAGCGTGTGAGTAGCGGGCTCCGCAAGCGGAGCCCCTACGGAGGATTCGGCCGACACGCCAATCTGATGGAGCTGACGCGCTTCCGCGTCCGGCGGCTCCGCAGAGCGTCGCCCTCCAGAAGAATT
>SKZA01000385.1 GCA_007127595.1 Kiritimatiellia bacterium | reverse complement strand
GCTCCGCACCACCATCGCGCTCGGCATCGGGCCCTCCGTTGCCTCGTCCACACCAAAAGTCGAGCGCGATCGCGAGAAAGAAACCGCCCGGAGACTGGCCTTCATGCCGTTTGAAATTACGGCGGGCTCACCGGATCGGCAATGGGAAGGATTTGTCCGCGTACATCACCGGTCCGGGGTATTTGACACGATCAGCCGCGGAACGGGCTCAAACTTTGTGGCGGGGGGCATCCGAGTCGGGTGGTAGACCGCTACCCCCCTTTCGGTGAACAGAGGAATGGAACAGAAGCACGCAAAGAGTGGAAGACGGCTCGGCGGGAGCCTCGCCCTCCATATCTGACATCACGCAGAAATATGCTGTTATACGGTCTAGTTTGACGCCAATGCCCACCCGCGGGGCGCTTTGCTCCCATTTGGAAATGGGAGCTACGGAAGACGCGGAGTGTCGACCGGAATCGCTTTATAAGAAATCAATGTCCCCCGGACACTAGCCCTTCCCATGGAGGGCGAGGCTCTGCCGAGCCGGTCAGAACCAACAGACCGTGCCTGAGTGGAAGAGTCTCTGCGAGCTCCTGTTCAAACCTGTAATCGGCGCCTACGCCAGCACGTTTCAGATCGCCGCTTTAAGCGCGTCGGCCTTGTCCGTCCGTTCCCATGTAAACTTATCCAGTTGGGTCGTCCGTCCGAAATGGCCGTAAGCGGAGGTCGGCTCGTAGATGGGCCGCAACAGGTCGAGTTGCTTCACGATCTCGGCGGGTTTGAGGCCGAACACCTTGCGTATCGCGCGTTCGATCTTGCGGTGCTCGTACTTGCCTGTGCCGAACGTGTCGACCAATACGGATACCGGCTCCGGATAACCGATGGCATAGGCCAACTGCACTTCGCATCGGTGGGCCAGTTTTGCCGCGATCACGTTCTTGGCCACATACCGAGCCATATAGGCGGCGCTGCGATCCACTTTGGACGGGTCCTTGCCGGAGAAGGCGCCGCCGCCGTGGCGGCCCATACCGCCGTAGGTATCCACGATGATCTTGCGTCCGGTCAAACCGGCGTCGCCCTGGGGTCCGCCGACGACAAAACGGCCGGTCGGATTGATTAGATAACGCGTCTTCTTGTCGATCATCTTTGCCGGAATATTCGGCTTGATGACTTCCTCGATGATCCCTTCCCGCAGCTTCTTGTTGGATACGTCCGCCGTATGTTGACTCGAAATAACCACGTTATCCACACGAATCGGCTTGTCGTCTTCGTACACAATGGAGACCTGCGACTTCCCGTCGGGCCGGAGAAAATCCAACTTGCCCGAGCGCCGCTTGGCCGCGAGCGCGCGCGTAAGGCGATGCGCCAACATGATGGGCATGGGCATCAATTCGCGCGTCTCGTCGCAGGCGTACCCGAACATCATGCCCTGATCGCCGGCGCCCTGTTCGGCCGTGGCCTTGCCCTTTGCTTTCTTCGCGTCCACGCCCTGACCGATGTCCGGCGATTGGCGGTCGAGTGCGACCAACACGGCACACGTATGGCCGTCGAAACCGATGGATGAGTCCGTGTAACCGATGCGCTTAATCTTGTCGCGCACGATGTCCGCATAGTTGACCGTGGCCTTGGTGGTGATTTCGCCGGCCACAACGGCCATACCGGTCTTGACAAGCGTTTCACAGGCCACGCGGCTGCGCGGATCGATTCTAAGCACCGCGTCGAGAATGGCGTCCGAGACCCCGTCGCACACCTTGTCCGGGTGCCCCTCAGTGACAGACTCGGAAGTGAATAGATAGCTGTTCCTTGACATACGTCTCCCTTTTCTTCTCTTGTGGTAAAGGCCTGTCGGCCGCCTCGCTTACTCGATGAGTTGGATAATTTCAGGCGCAATTTCTTGCGTTAAATCACGGCAAAGATCAAGCACTTCCTTGGGCGACTCCGACGCCAACGCTTTGGCCGCCAGTTCTTCGGCCTGGGCATACCGCAGATTGCGGATGACATCCTTGACCATGGGAACCAAGGACGGGCTGACGCTGAACTCATCGGCGCCCAACCCCATCAGCAAGGGGACCATGAGCGGATTCCCCGCCATTTCGCCGCATATTCCGGTCCAGATGCCGTGTTCATGTCCGATATCGATGGTGTTCTTGATCAACTTCAAAATGGCGGGATGCGTCGGCCGATACAAGTAGGCAATACGTTCATTGACCCGATCCACGGCCAGCGTGTACTGCACGAGATCGTTCGTCCCAATACTGAAGAACTTTACGTGCGGCGCAAGAAGATCCGCGATCAGGGCGGCGGAAGGCACTTCGATCATGACGCCCACATCCACGTCTTCGTTAAACCGGCCTCCCTCGGAACGCAGTTCATCCTTTGCTTCTTCAAGGAGGGCGTTGGCCTGAATCACCTCGTCGGCGCTGCTGACCATGGGATACATGATCTTCACGTTCTCGGATACGCTCGCTCGCAAAATGGCGCGCAACTGCGTCTTGAAGATGTCGGGTTGCGCAAGGCAGAAGCGAATCGCGCGCCAGCCCATGAAAGGGTTCATTTCCGGCGCCGTCCGCATATGCGACAGGAATTTATCACCCCCCAGATCGATCGTGCGGATGATCACCGGATCGGGCGCCAAGCGACGCGCCACTTCATCATAGACACTGTACTGCTCTTCCTCGTTGGGGAGATTCTCCCGGGACAAGTAGAGAAACTCGCTGCGGAACAGGCCGACCCCCTGTGCGCCATACGCTTCAATGGAATTGACGTCTTCCGGGCGTTCGATGTTGGCCGATAGCAAGACCATATAGCCGTCCCGCGTTTCCGCCGACTCATCCTTCAAGCGGGCCAGCTCGGATTCGATGTGCTTCCGGTTTTCGACTTCCTGACCATAGCGGTCCAGCCGTTCCCTTGACGGGTGCACGATGAATACGCCCTTGCTTCCGTCGACCAGGACTTCGTCTCCCTCCGAGACGCGAACACTTACATCGTGCAGTCCGACAATCGCAGGGATGCCCAACGCGCGCGCCATAATGGCCGTGTGCGACGTCGGACTCCCCAAATCCGTGGCAAATGCGACCACTTTTTCCTTATCCATGGTGGCCGTTTCAGACGGGGCCAGGTCATTGGCCACCACGACACAAGGCTCTTCCGTTTCAAGGATTTCCGAACGCGATTTCCCCGACAGATTGCGCAGGATACGCCGCGTCACATCGCGGACATCGGCCGCGCGTTCACGGAGATAATCATCCTCGATACGCGCGAGGGCGTCGGCATATCGTTCCGCGACATCGTGGAGCACCGCCTCAACGTTTCGATGTTGCGCGTTCAAGCCGCGGATGACTTCTTCCACAAAGGCGCGGTCGTCCACGACAAGCAAGTGGGCGTCGAAGATCCCCGCGTTTTCCTGCCCGATGGCGGTACTGACCTTCTGTTGGATTTCGTGAATCTGGCGACGGGTTTCAATGAGGGCATCTTCGAATCGCGCCACCTCGCGTGGGATTTCGTCCGGGGCGATTTCCCGTTCCACGAACCGATCATCTTCGGTGGTCAGCAGGAAGGCCTTGGCCACCACCACCCCCGGCGACACGCCGATCCCCTGTACGATGATTTCCTTTGGTTGTTCGGCCATGTGCCTGCCGTCCCGTGCCTTTATTCTTCGTCAAACTTTCTGCGCACCAGTTCTTCAATGGCGTCCAGCGCCTGTTCCGCGTCAGGCCCGTCCGCATGAACCTTTATAACTGATCCATGATACATTTCCAAGGTCAATAGCCCCATGATGCTTTTGCCGGAGACCTTTGTCCCCTCTTTTTCAATGGTGATTTCCGAGGTGAACTTGCTGGCGGTCTTGATGAAGAGCGCCGCCGGTCGCGCATGCATGCCGTGCTTGTTCAGGATCTTCATCTCCCGACACTGCGCTTTCGATGAGGCCATCGCGTCTTCCCTCATGATGAGAGCCTCTTTCTCTCCAGCGCGCGGACCAACTTCTCGTCCAGTTCCTTGGCTGCGTCATGGCCCAGTTGCTTCAATTTCTGGTTCAGGGCGGCCACTTCGACCACGTGCGCAATATCGCGCCCCGCCGCCACCGGAATGG
>SKZA01000075.1 GCA_007127595.1 Kiritimatiellia bacterium | reverse complement strand
GGGGTGGGGGATCAACTATCAAAGGAACGTATGCAGCAACGTGGCGACATCTATAACAAGGAAAGCAGCCGGCTCCCTCGTCGCAGGAAGTCTTCTTCGAAATCCACTACGGCAAACGGTTCTCCGCGCGCGGGGGACCAGTCGTCCAGCCTTCACGGATCGCGTGAACGGCGTTCGACCAGCGATAAAGATGTTCGCGGCGGACGCGGCATGCCGCCGGCGCGTCCGGCCAGCGGGCGCCGTCGCCGTCGTCGTCCGGAGGGCATGAGTCCTGCGAACAAGGTCTTGTTTATCTTATTGCTTGCGGTACTCATCGGCTATCTGGGGCTGCTGGGCGTGAGTATGTATCGTGCCCAGCAAGAAGAGGAACCGCCCCCGCCCGTGGCGGCGGAAGAACAACCGGAGGAGATTGTTGAGGAGCCCCCGCCCGATCCGGCCGACCCGGCCGTGCTCGCCGCACAGGATGCCGAAGCGACATCCGAGCATCTGGACTTGTGGCGGTCGGCGCTGAACGCGATGTATCGCGCCAAGTCAGAAATCGAACGCGGCGAAACGGCTCGCGCGATCGAGCGCCTGGAGGGCGCGATAGAAAAGGCGCCGCTGCTGGTTGAGCTAAAGCTCGCGCTGGCCGATTTGTATATGGACCAGAAACGTTTCGCCGAGGCGCGTGACTTGTATGTGGGCGTGCTGGAAACCGACCCCTTGAAGGAGGGGGTACGCCTAAAGCTGGCGCGCGCGTTGCACGGCTTGCGACATCATGAAGCCGCCTTGCAGGTTGCGCTATGGATACTGGAAGACGATTCATTTCTGGAAGAGCCGAACCAGATTGCCGCCATGTCGTACCTGGCCACGGACCGTATAGCCGATGCCGTGCCACACCTGCGTCGCCAAGTCGCCGTGAACCGGGACAACATCGTTGCGCAGAATAATCTGGCGGTGGCGTATTCCCGACTGGGCGATCACGCGCGCGCGGTGACTTTGTTCCGCGATGTGTTGGAGGCGGATCCCGGCAACGCGATCACCTATTATAATCTGGCCGTGAGTTATGCGCAGCAAGATCAGGCCGCGCTGGCCGTGGAGACGCTGGAAAGCGCCGCAGATCGTTTCGGTTATCCGTTCGTCAGCGCGTGGTTCAGAAGTCGGGACTTCGACCCGATTCGCCATTCCGACGTATTCCGATCGTTAGAGGCTACCGACCCGGCCAAAGAAACGACCGACTCGGTGTAATGCCCTGATCAGGTCTTCGGTTCGCCGTCTTCTTCGGGCTTCTTCGCTTCTTCCTTCTCTTCGTCCAGCGCGCCTTCGGCCTTGCCCCGCTTGAATTCGTTGATACTGCGCCCGATAGAGCGGGAAAGTTCCGGTAAACGCTTCGCACCAAACAGGAGCAGCAGAATAACCAGCAGTACCAAAATCTCCGGCAATCCCGGCCGGCCTGTGAAGAAAGCAAAGTGCGCGTTCATGTGATGTGATCCTCGCTTGGATTCTCGATTAGAGACGAACTATAGATTATCGCCCCCGTCGAAGAAAAGCCACAATTTTGAACAGGAGATCGCGGAGACAGGGATGGCGCTGACGGGCTCCTCAAAACACGCCCACCCCATATCCCCAAGGAACACGCTGGGGGCGTGAACGCTTGACGGGGCCGAGAGTTCTCCTTGTTGTCCAATTCTTCATTCGGCATTCGACATTGTGATAGGCTGCTTCTCCCCCGATGGCAGAACGTGATATGCTCGAATGACATTGAGTTGAAAGCGACCGTCATCGGCAGGCTTCAAGCGTCCCGTCAAATGAAATTCTTCCCCGTTGCTGCCCGGACAATCCAGTTGCAGGGTCACCGTGGAGTCCGTCAATAACCGTAGTGACGAGCTATTCGAGCCGTCCAATGCGAAGACCGGCGCGTCCGCCTCGTCCAACGCGCAGTCCACGCGTTGACTGAGCACATGCCGCGCGCAGCCGCCGGATTGCGGCGCCACGACCCCCGGCGCGCCCTGAGCGAGCAGGCGGTGCAGCCGTTTCTGTGCCAAGGATGGATCTTCCGTCTTCATCTTGTCGTAGAGCATACCACCATTTTCGGGCGCTGCACACACTCACCTCCGTAGCGCCTTGCTCCAGCAAGGCGCTCTGTGGCAGGCTCTATCGCATGAGCGCGTCTGCCACGCCGCAATGCTGGACCTTTTCGGGCATCAATAGTTGGTCCGAAAAGGAGCGCGATTATATCGATTATGTCGGCGCGTACATGCTGAAGCACCTGCCGGAACATCCGCCGACCCGCCGTTACGCCAGCCGGCTCGGCACCGGCCGTCATTATCCGCGGGAGCGAAAGGTGCTTGGCCCGAACGCGCACCGGAAACTCAACCGCGAGGCGCGCGCCGTGGCGCGAGGCGAGGGCGCCTATCCGGCAATCGCGCCCGGCCTGTTCCATGGCAAGATCGTCAAGGTGATGCTGGTGGCCCCGAAGACGAACACCGCCCCGCCGAAAACCGGGGGCTTGCATGTGGAAATCTATTGGGCGCCCTTCGACTCCGTTCCGAATCAACGTCTGTTCCGTTCACGGCAATGGTCGCGTTATACGCGCGGTGAGGGCCGTGTGTGGCCGGTGAGCAATCCGGAAGGGCGCGGCCTGACGCGGGGACACGGCTTCGAAGGGTTCATGAAACCCGATCGGCGCATACTCAAACGCGCGCGACGCCCGCAACGCGGGCATAAACAAAGCCGAATGACGTGGGGCCCGACGACGCAACGCGCGCCAAACGCCATGGATACATTGCGATCGTGGCTCGCGGATAGGCGGAACGATTACGTGCTGCTCGCGCACAGTCAGGGCACAAACATCGCATTGCACATCCTGCGACGCGGCTACTCGTCGTCCAACGGCACGCGCAGCAATACGGGGCGATGATCGCTTAACTCACCTTCCGGTTTGTGCAGGACGCGAGCCGTGAGGGCTGGCAATCCGTAGGTGACGATGTGATCGAAACAGGCGTCGCCGAACCGGCCGTCCGCCGGCCATGTGACGCGTCGGCGGAAGGGAACGCCGTCCCACGTCCAGTGGAACCCGGCTTCGAGAAACTTGTCCAACGTGCGTTCATGCGCCATCTCTTCGCGTTCAAGCAGGAGGTTAAAGTCGCCGCCTACGATGACGGTGATCGGGCCATGCTCCGCATAGTGTTCCTTCATCACACCGATATGATTGAGAATCTGTTTGGCGGACGCTTCCCGCGTCGCAATGTTCACGCTGGATTCGCCGCGGTTGCTTTTCAAATGGACGGAATAGACCAGCACGATGCCGTCACGCGGCCAGTCAATGGCGGCGAAGGCATAGCCGCGGTACGGTTCCGTATCGTCATCGTCATAGATGTCCGTGAACACCTCCGCAAATCCGGCCAAGGCGGGGTAGCGACTGGCAATGACCAGTTGCTGCGCAAATGTGGGGTCGGGCCGTTCGAGCGCTGTAACCACGTGTAATTCGAGGCCCGGCACGGCATCGACGAGAAACTCAGCCGCGTCAGCGGTTCGGATTTCCTGTAACAGCAGAATGTCCGGGTGTAAGCCCGGCAGATATTCAGCCACTTCCAGACGATGCTCTTCCTCTTCCCGTTCCGAAGCATGCGGCGAGCGGCCGGGAAACCATTCAATGTTCCAGGACACGACGCGAATGGCGTCATTCTGTTCGTCGCCTGTCGTTGCTCCTGGGAAAGGGGATGCGCAGGCCGACAGAACAAGCAGGGAGGGAAGAAGGGCCAGTGCCAGGCCGAGCGCGCGCAGGCGCCCGCCAAGACGTCGAAATCGAACGTTATATGTGTGGTTTTGTGTATTCATAAGCGGGCAAACGTGCATGACGGCGGCGGGTAAGTCAAGGGATCGCGGCGCGCCGAAGCGCATCAGGTCAGTGTCGAAAATGGACAAAGACGCGCCCGTAATTGTCCTTATCTCTTTCGATGCGATGATAGCGATGTTTCATGTCCTTGCTTTGAAGAAAGCGCAGCACGCGTTTCTTGAGCTGGCCGCTGCCCTTGCCGGGAATGATCTCAATCAGGGGAATGCGCTTGCGTTCCGCCTCATCCATCACGCGATGTAACTC
>SKZA01000076.1 GCA_007127595.1 Kiritimatiellia bacterium | reverse complement strand
CTTATGCGGGGTCCGCGCGTCCGGTCACGCGGGAGCGTGACCCTCCAGGTTCGGGCTCTTCTTCTGGAGGGACGCGCTTCCGCGCGTCCTGGTCACGCGGGAGCGTGACCCTCCAGTTCAAGCCTATTGCCAAAACATGGCACAAGCATCTATCCCAAAACCTGCAACGGCTCCGCAGGAGCGTCGCCCTCCAGCAGAAAACAATGCGTTCTGACTGTGGGATGGAGGGCGAGACTCCTGTCGAGCTGGCTTTGGGATGGGCGCGGAGACGCCGGCTTCGCCGCACACCATCACCCCCCAAAAGTCCGGGACACACGCGTCTTGTACGGGTCGGGCACGGAATCGCCGCCTTCCCAGACCACGCGCCGGAAATCGTCGGGATCGGTGTTCCCTTCGGTGTTGATGAGCAGGATCTGCGAGTCGGGACCGAGCGCGAGCGCTTCTCGCAATGCACGGGCGCCTTCCCATTGCATGATATACATCAGCGCGCCGAGCGTCACGGCGCCCGATTCGCCCGACACAATGAAAGCATCGCCGTCCAGGGGCACGGCATAAACGCGCATGCCCTTGGCGGCCACGTAGTCGGGGCATATCGTAAATACATCCGCACAATGACGCAGTACATTCCACGCCAGCGGACTGGGATCGCCGCACGCCAGTCCGGCCATAATCGTGTCCAAATCGCCCTCAAAGTGACGCGGGTTCCCGTCCTGTTGTTGCGCTGAAAGCATGAGGCAGGCGGCTTCCGTCGGCTCCACCACGACGGTCTTCGGCCGATCCACCCCCAACAGCTGCTGATAGAAACCCATCACGGACGCGGCCAGGGCGCCCACACCGGCCTGCACGAACACGTGTGTGGGCCGCGCCAAGCCCTGCCCGGCCAATTGTTCCTGCGCTTCGGCCACGAGCGTCGTGTATCCTTGCATCACCCATTTGGGGATCTCTTCGTAACCCGCCCATGAGGTGTCGGAAATGATCTGCCACCCGTGCTGCGTTGCATCCGCGCTCACCTGCCGCACCGCGTCGTCGTAGGTGCCGTTCACCACTACGATTTCCGCGCCGTTCCGGCGGATCGCATCGATACGCGCGGCGGACGTGTTCTTATGAACGTAGACGACCGACTTGAACCCCAGCCGCGTAGCCGACCAAGCGATGCCGCGTCCGTGATTGCCGTCGGTCGCGGTGGCGAAGACCAGGTCTCCCAGTTTACGACGCGCTTCTCCCGCGAGCAGCTCCTCCACCGAGACTTCGTCGCCGAGTTTCTTTGTCACATCCCGGTAGATCGCGTACGAACCGCCCAGGGCCTTGAACGAATTAAGACTCAACCGGACCGATTCGTCCTTGATCCAAATCCCGCCCAGATTCAGCATCCCCGCCAAACTGCCGAGACTCTTGAGGGGACTCATCCGGTACCCCTCCAGTTGTCGATGAAACTTGCGCGTCTTAAGGGCTATGCCGGATGGCAAGAGACTGTCCACGACGGCGGACGACGCGTCCGGTCGTGCATGTCTGTTATCAAGCCACTGAACAGGAGGGAGGATTTCTTTGGCGCTCATGTGGGATCCTCATGGTTATCGCCCATTCTGTGTGGCGTCATCATTATCGGCCCACGCAGGCAGGACATCGCACTAGATGGTAAGCAGCGACATGATGGACGTCAAGCATTCGACGAGCGGACTGGCGCACGTACGCGCGCATCCACTCACGACGACCAGCCGCCTTCGGCCTCGATTTTGGATTGGCAGCGAATGAAGGCGGATACGACAGCGGGATCGAATTGTGTGCCCGCATGGCGCCGAATTTCGTCCAGCGCTTCCTCCGGAGTACGGGACGGGGCATAGGGTCGCACGGAACGAATCGCGTCGTAGGCGTCGACAACGGAAAAGATTCGCGAGCCAAGACAAATCTTGTCACCGGCCAACCCGCAGGGGTACCCGCTTCCATCAAATCGTTCCTGGTGCGTCAACACGATTTCCGCCGCCCCCTTCAAAGCGGGACTGGACGCAATGATCTGATGTCCCATTTGGGGATGCGTCCTGATGACATCCCACTCCTCTTCGGTAAGCGGGCCGGGTTTCAGGAGAATCGCATCGGGAATACCGACCTTGCCGATGTCGTGGAGCAGCGCCCCATTTCGGATATCTTCCAGCTCTTCTTTCGTAGCACCCATTTCTTCCGCTAGAATCACTGCTATACGAGCGACGCGTCGAGAGTGTTCGCCTGTCTCCAATTCGCGCGTCCCGATCAGTGAGGCCATGGCTTCCAGTGCGAATTGATGCGACCGCTTTTCCTTGTCCAATGCGCGGGAGAGCGACTGGCCCTTTTGACGGACCATGGCCTCCAGATGATTCTGATAGCGGCGGTTCTCCAGCAGGAGCCGACGATGGTTCATCGCCCTCTTCATCAAGACGGAAAGCTGCGACAAGGTCAACGGCTTCTGTAGAAAGTCAAAGGCGCCGGAACGCAAGGCCTCAATCGCGGTATCTATCGTAGCCTGTCCCGTCACCGCCAATGGGACCAGCAACTCATCCTCGAGGCGTATGCGCCCGATAAGGTCCAAGCCGCTCTCCTCGCGGAGCAGGATATCGACCAGGGCCACATCCATCAGGCCTTGCTCCCGCTGCACCCATGCCATGGCCTCATCGATCGTGGCGGCGGACCGGACACGATAACCGTCTTCTTCCAGCAATCGCACGAACGTTGCGCGCGCGACGGGCTCGTCGTCCACCACCAACACGACGCCCTTATCACTCACATCACTCACCGGGTCGACGTCAACGGCCTTGGACAAATCGCTACTCTCGTCCGCGTCATCGGCATAACACAGCCGATCCCTCCCGGTCTGCTTGGCCCGATACAGCGCGCGATCGGTCAGCACCATCAAGCGCTCCATGGCATGGCGCGGATGCGGAGTCAACGCATACGCACCAATGGACACGGTCAACCTTAGATCATGTTCGCCCTTGCAGAAGCTGTAGGCGCGCACCTGTTCGAGAATACGTTCGCCGGTCCGACACACGTCTTTCCGGTCCGCCCACGGCAGGATAATGACCAGTTCATCACCCGCATACCGGCACACGGTATCGGCCTCGCGAACGAGGGACTGGATGAGCGCCGCATATTCCTTGATGAGAAGGTCACCCACCAGGTGGCCGTGCGTGTCGTTGATGGATTTAAAATGGTCAAGATCCACAATCAACAGTCCGATAGGCATCGGATGTCGTTGCGCCATACTCCAGAGATGTTGGAGTTCTTTCTTGAAACCGCGCCGGTTATGCAGGCCCGTCATGGAATCATGCGTCGCCATTCGGTTCAACGTCGCGAGGACTTCGTCCCGCTCGATTTCAGCGCATTTCAGCTCGGAAATATCCGTGATCAACCCGTCGTACCCGAGCAACTCCCCCGCCGGGCCTTTTCGCGTCACGCTGGTATTCCGCACCCAGCGTACGCTTCCGTCCTGATGTAAAATCCGATGTTCAACCGTGGCAATTGCATCCCCCGACCGCACGCGAGCAATATACTCGTTTACGCGTGCCAGATCTTCCGGGTGTATCATGCGATGCCATAACAACGGATCCTGTTCATATGCGCTTGGAGCATATCCGGTCACCTCTTCGACCGTTGGATCATGGACCGTTCGCATTTCCTGGCCATCCTTTAACCAAACGGTGAACAGAAAGCTCCGGGTAGCTTGAAGCACGCGCCGATACCGCTCTTCGCTCTCCCGCAAAGCCTCCGTTCGCTCGGCCACCCGGGCTTCCAAACCCGCTTGTGCGCGGGCCAAGGCATCCTCCGCCTCTTTTTGCGCAGTAACGTCACTATCACTGCCCCGATAACCGACCAAGCGTCCGTCCGGGGCCATGATGGGCAAACCGCTGGTTGAAAGCCATATGGCGCGGCCGTCTTTCATGATCGCCGGGTTCAAAAAGTGCCGAAACGGCTCCCGGCGCTGAAAGTTCTCGAAGGCTTCCTTCTTGAAGGTTTCCACCCCCTCGGCCGGGTGCAGATCATAGAAGTATTTCCAGCCGACCAGCTCCTCCGGTTTATATCCCACTACGATATCGGACGTGGGGCTCACATAGGTGTACAAGCCCTCGGCATCCACCTCCCAGACCATCACGCGACCCAACTCAGCCAATTGAGTGAAACGCAGATCGTTGGATTTCAGCGCTCGCTCCATATCGTGACGGTCGATCGCACCGGCTACGATTTCTGAGAGCACCTGCAACATGCTGATTTCACTGTCACTCCAGCTTCGTGATGTAGACACGGCGTCCAACCCCATGAATCCGATCAATTGCGCCTGATGATTCTGCAGGGGGAGACAAATCAGCGATTGAATACCTTGTGCGCGCAGAATTCGCTTCTCAGCTCGCGCGACGGGCGGCATGGCGTTGACATCCGGAATGCAAAGGGGACGCAAGGTCCGCATCGCGGCAATCCACCAAGGCACGGTGGCGGTTGAAATATTCTGCAAACTTTCCTTTTGCGGACTGACACCGGGCGCGCACCATTCATGGGTATTGCGCATACGCGCCATGCCATCAAAGAAATGGAATATATAACTGCGATCCATGCCGAACAGCTCGCCGAGCTGTTGGAGCGCGTATTGCGCAGCCGCGTCAAAACCCTCATCTGAAACGCACAAGAACCGCGAAGACACTTCGGCGAGCACCGACTGAAACGAGCCCCGCTCGAAACAGTCGCGCATAACCGACTCCCTGCCCACTTCCATGTCGGGCGTGTCCATATCGTACACGCTCCCCGTATTCGGTGTTACCTTCAATGCTGGTCCACCGAGGTCACACCTTCCCGGCCGCGCTGATCCTTCACGAACACCACGTTATGGCCCGTACGCCCGCTGCTGACATAGACGGCTTCGTGTCCTCCTCGCCCGGATATCCGACCGAGATCCGGGTTGTTTACGCTCCACTCCAGGGGCAGGTGCAACTCGTCTGTCTGATTGGTGGCCGTATTCAGCGCGTTGCCCCGATATTCCGCGGTAAACAGGACGCTGCCGCGCCCGACCAACGTGGCGGGTCCGGTTTGCGGATCGCCACCGACATCATGCAAGACGGTGATCACACTCCCCGTATCCGCATCATCGCAACCGACCCCAATGAAGAACAGAGCCATCATACTGCCGATCACAAGACATTGCTTTTTCCAACTCGATTGATGTGGGTTATTCATGGGGACTCCTCTCTGCCTGATATTTCACGCTTCATTCATTGCCTCAATATTGTACTTGGTGACCGGGTAACGTGGGATTGACATAACCGCGCATTCGCATGGCAAAATCATCAAAGTAGTTGATCGCATAGTCGTACACATGAAGATTGATTTCGGGCGGCTGAAGGGTGTCAAAGGATTGGGAAGTGAAGAGGCTATTCGTCACCACCATGGCGCCGCCCAAATTATCCCACCGGACGGGGAAGTAGTTGGTCGGAAAGATGGTTTCATTCTCCTGCCATTGCGCATGCAAATACGCCTGTGAACCATCTTCCGGCCAGCGCGGATACACATCCGTCGTCTGCATATACACCCGGATTTCGTTGACGCGATTGCTTTGCGGGCCGACATATTTCTCTTCCAAATTGATCAGAATCGTACAGAACGGTTTCATATCCAATTCACCGGCCCGCATCGGGCTCGGGTACAGATAACTGGCAGGAAGCCGCTTGTAGGCAATCACTTCACGCCGGGCGGGATACTGGCGACTCCACAGGGTCAAATACACATTCGTATTGCTCAAATCGTTTGGGTCTGAATAGTTGGGCCGCCATTGCGTCCAGAATGTGAAGCCCAGATCATCTCTCCACGGGGCCGTGTAGTTCCAACCGATGGGATGATTCCGGTAGAATGACACGCCATAGGAACTGCGATTGTCTGGTTGCATACGGAACCCGATGCCCACGAGGTGTGCAGGATTGAAAATTGGCTCATCCCCCCACCAATGGCGTCGGATAGCATGTTTTGCGGGCGAAACCTTCGCCTGCACATCATAGCTCAGCAGGCGATTGTTGTTTTCCCAGGCACGGACAAGATCCAAATTGGGATTCAGGTGCCAGTTCAGATAGAAGTTCCCCATCCAGTTGTCCATCGCCAATGCCACCCCGCCTTCCGGAGGCTGGCTCATCTGCGGAACGCCTTCGCTACCCACTCCCTCCGCCTCAAATTCCCATTCAAGATCCAACTCGCCGTCCCCAACATTATCAAACCCGAGATCCAATATCTCTTGCTCACCACCGATCATTCCCTCGGCTATATCAAACCAAATGGCTCGTCGTGCTTCTAAATATGAATCCGGATTCACGATCCCCGTCGAGCGCAGCAGCAAGCGGACTTGGCCCGCTTCATTTGTGGACACGACGATATCGCTGATGTGAAACTGGTTGCCGTTTGCCAACGTGTAGGTGCCCGAAGGGACCGTATTTGTAACCGCGCGCACTGCGCGCACATAGGCCGCTCCCGATTCAGCCAAGTAATAGGCGCGTGTGGTCAGTCCCAAATGCACTCGGCCGAAGCGAGTTGTGGTCGCCATTGAGAGCACGGCCGCTCCCAGAAAAGAGGCCGCCATTAACGCGATCACAATCGCAACGAGCAGGGCCCCTGACCTTGTTGACGGGGCGCTATGCGATGCAGCATTCATGTCAACTACCCTCCGGGAATATTGCGCGGACGAATTCGCTTTGTGTAAACATCGCGACTCGAGAATGTTTCGTAGACAATTTCAATCAAGCGGGATGAATCCTGAATCCATTGCGATGTGGCCACGGCCGCGGGCTCTGAGTAATACCGCAATTCAAAGGAATGGACATCATCCGACAGCGGGACGTTATCCAGCGTCAACGGCGCTCCCGATTGGCCATTCCATGCCACCACGCGGCGAACGGTGTCACCCGCTGGAGTCATAAAGTCGTAGGTAATCGAATAGGGACCGGAAGAGATGATCTCGGTAATGGTTGTGAACTCGAACGCCAGGCGGGAAAGAGCAAGGAAGGATTTCTGGGCTGCATCGGTATTGACGCGGGCTTGCGCAAAACCATTCACCAAGGGCAGCAGCGCCAATGTGGAAGCCAGCACCAACAAACTGACCAACAGCAGCACGGCGATGATTTCAATTAAGGTAAAGCCCTTTTTCATAATGACATCGCGAATAGACGGGTGAGTGTTTCGCCAAGATCATTTTGAAGCGTGACCTTGAGCAGGGTTTCCTGGGCGGAGGAACTTTCATTTCCATCAACAAACTCCACATACCGGTTTTCCAGCACGCGGAATCGATCAGAGAAAAGCGTTTGCTCAGGGCCGACATAGGTTTTCAGTTCCTGCAAACTCCCGGTGTGCGCAGCCACCACATTTTCCATGGCCGCATACAGATCCATCGCCTCGACCAATTGCCGTCGTGGCTCGTGGCTGCGCAAAAAGACATCGCTTAAAAATGGGATGACAGCCGCCAGGGCAATCGCGGCAATCACCAATGTGATAATCACCTCAATCAGCGTGAACCCTTGCCGCGACTGTTGTTCCGCTTTCATTGAACCAGACCTGTTAGACTCGAAACCTGAATGGTTTCCAGATGAGATCCATCCGTCACCGTGATGGTCACCGGGCTTCCCGGACAACCCCATTGACAGAATACGAGTTGACCGCGTCCTTGGGCGATCGAGACTCCGCTTGGCAAGGTTCTTGTCGGTGATTGTTCGCCCGGCCAATTGATAGGAGCCGGCTGTCCATCGCGCTGCAACGTATACGAGGAGGCGTCAATCAAGACACTCCAGGTGGCCGTATTGTTCGCCATGGCCATGCCCTGCGCGTAGCGCAAATGGGCTTTGAGAATGTGGGTTTCTGCGACCACATCGGCATGGGTGCTGCGGATGCCCACCCAGACGGCCGCGCTCAGCACGCCCAGCAGCAGCAACGTGACAACCACCTCCAAAATCGTAAAACCGTTGGCATGTCCGCTGACGCGCCGCCGGTTCCACTCATATGAGGATGGACTTCTCATACCCATCTCCCAAAGTCGGCAGAGCGGCTGCGGGGAGGAGGTCACAACGGGCAACCGCCCTCCCCGCCTATCCGCCCATTACGGCATGAGCCAATCTTTGAATGCCGATTTCGCAGGTTCCTTATCCAGTTCCGTGGCCGTGACCCGGACGCCCTCGCCCTGGACAGCAAATGCAAATGAGTAATCTTCACTCCGGGGAGGCGCGGCAAGCGCAGCCGCCCGCAACTGCTCCGCTGTCGGTTCAACACCATGCTCCAATGCATACTGTCCATAAGCCAGCGACACATGCGACAAACCGGCGGCCAAAGCGCCATCCAAGGCCTTATCGCGCGCATCATCAATCAGGCTGACATAGCGCGGAATGGCAACCGCAGCCAACACACCGAGGATTACCAGAACGGCAATCACTTCAATCAGTGTGAAGCCGGCTTTCGATCGATCTGTTTGTGTTTGGTTTTTCATGCGATCTGCGTGTTCGTACACGCCCTCCATGGTTTGTTCACTTTCGTAGCCTCAAGACTCATCCGACACGATTCGGTTCAATGCGTTTCTACTCCGCGGCCTCCTTTCGTTGCTTGTGATAATGTGCTCATGACTTTTCTCAATGCATAAATCATGCCAATCACTGAAGACCAGTCGCCAAGGGCCTCCTTTTCGACAAAAGACCCGCATAACTTTGAGGGCTTGCCGGTTTCTCCTGCAAACTGTGAGGCATCGGCCTACACTCTTTGTGGGACAGCAAATGCATGGCCTTCCTTTTGTTCACGAATAGAAGCGACGTCGATCCGGTGCTTCGCAATGCGGTGCCACAAACTTCGCTCTTTAATGCCCAACACCTCAGCGGCTCGGACTTGCACCCCGTCACAGCGTTCCAGGGCTTCGATAATCATGGCTTTTTCCATGGCGGCTAACCGGGTATCCAAATTACCGACGGCACGAGCCTGCCATGTGTCGGGCGCATGATCGTTGATCTTGAGATGATGCGGCTCGATGATATTCCCCGCCAGCGTGGCGGCCGCTTCAATGACATTGCGGAGCTCCCGGACGTTGCCGGGCCATGGGTGGGCCGTCAGTACCGCCAATGCATTCGGCGTCAACGATGCTTGCGGTTTCCGTTGCCGGAGAAAGTGCGTTGCGAGTAACGGGATATCTTCGCACCGCTCCCGCAAGGGCGGAAGCCGGACAGAAAAGACGTCAATGCGGAAAAATAGATCTTCACGGAATTGCTGATCCGCCACCATCCGTGCCAAGTTTCGATTGGTCGCCGCGATAATCCGGATATCAATCGGGATCGGCTGTGTGCCGCCCACGCGCTCAATTTCCCGCTCCTGCAGGGCTCGCAGAATTTTCGCCTGCGTCACTAAGGGCATATCCCCAATTTCATCCAAAAACAGTGTGCCGCCCGCAGCCACCTCAAATTTACCGGGCTTTCGAGAATAGGCCCCCGTGAAAGCTCCCTTCTCATGACCGAATAATTCGCTCTCCAATAGCGGCTCGGGAATACCCGCGCAATTGACGGCAACAAACGGCTTCGATGCCCGCGGGCTATGGGCATGAATGCTTCGAGCCAACAGCTCCTTGCCCGTCCCGCTTTCGCCCAAGAGCAGCACCGTTGAGTCGGAAGGAGCGATTTTCAAGACCAGCGAAAGCACAGCCCGCATCTCTGGAGAGGGCGCAATGACATCAGGAAACAAGGCACGGGCTTCCACATTTCCAAGCACTTCCGTAATTCGCGCCAGCGTCGGGGCAAACAGACAATCACTGCTTGCCCCATTGGTTTCGGACCCGGGCTGAACGGGTTCAAGCGGCGGAGGGACAAGACGGCTCGCCTGATTGATAAATCGCTCGATTGGATTCAATAGCACGCGAATAATCAGGATGCCCGTTAAGAACGCTGTAACGATCAGCAAACCGCCGGTAGTAAACAGTGGCCACGTCTGTTCGAAGCCGAAAGCCTTGGGATTGCGCAGCAATTGGTAGGTCAGCAAGACCCCCAATGCCGTAAAACCGGTGAAAATCGCCGGCACGAGCACATAGCACTGCACTTTAAATGAAAGGTGGTTCATCATCCCCTCGTGACTAGTCGTGCCAGATCCCACATGGGCAAATAAACCGCGAGAGCAAAGAAGCCCACCAACGCAGCCAGCGCCACGATCAGGATGGGACCCATCGCGGTCGTCAACCGTCTCGTGGCAAACTCCACTTCGGCATCGTAGTGGGCAGCGATTTCTTTCAGCATGTGATCCAAGTTTCCAGCCTCCTCTCCGATTGCCACCATGTTGATGAACATGGGCGTAAAATACCGCGCCGCCATGAGTGGCCGCGCGATTCCATGGCCTTCCTCCAGCTTGACTTGCACCCCTTCCAGCTCGTGCCCGATGGCCCGATTGCCGATGGTGTCGCTCAGCATCTGCAGCGAGTCCAAAATCCCGACACCCGAGGCCTGAAGAATTGAAAAGATGCTGGCGAAACGGGACAAGGCCGCTTTCACCATCAGCGGACCCATGAGCGGGATGCCCAAAAAGACCCGGTCCCGAACCTGGCGTCCCCCCCTTGTGCTGGTGAAGAGGACGTATGCAATGGCCAGCATCGCCGCCCCCGCTACCAGCCAAGGCCATTCATGGCGGAACAGGTTGCTCAGCGCCAGGCAGATGCGAGTCGGCAGCGGGAGGACAATTCCTGAGCGCACGTAAACGGCTGCAAACCGAGGAATGACCATCGTCACAAGAACCACGAACGCGGTGCCCAGACACAGCAGCACCAACAGGGGGTATTGCAGGACGCTGCGAATGTCGCTTTTCACCTTATGCTCGTGGGAGATAATGTAGATCAAGCGGTCCATCACCTGAGGGAGCGCACCACTGGATTCACCCGCCATCACCATGCTGCAATATAAGGGTGAAAAGGCATCCGGATGACGACGCAGGGCCCGATTCAAATTGGATCCGGCTCGAATATCACTGGCAATTTCCGAGCTGATTGTTTTTAAACGAGGATTCTCGGTTTGGCTTTCGAGAATGTCGAAACTCCGCAAAAGTGGGATGCCTGCACGCATCATCGTGGAGAGCTGTTTGGTGTAGATGATCAGTTCTTCGGGGTGAATCTTGTTAAATTTCTCCACCCAACGAGAAAGACTCTTGGCGCTCGTACTCGCTTTCTCTTCGATGCGAAGCAGCGCCAAACCGCGGGCGGCAATCAATTCGTTCGCGTGGTCGAACGACTGGGCTTCCAGCGTGCCCCGCATCGATTTTCCTTCACCATCGATCGCATCATACGTATAGCACGACATAGGCCACCTTCTCTTTCTTACAAGGGGACAACCGACAGGGCTTCCTCCGGTGTCGTCAATCCGAGCCGCACTTTCTCGGCCGCATCCTCTTTGAGAGTGTGAAACAGACCTGTTTCGCGAGCGGCATCCTTGATGGCCAAGGTGGTCTGTTGCTTGGCAATCATTTCCTTGATTGTGTCATTGATCAGCATGACCTCGAAAATGCCCACCCGCCCTTGATACCCCGTATGCATGCACCGGGGACAACCGACGGCCTTCTTGAACGCAATGTCCTGATTCGGTGGCAGCCCCCAAAACGCCAGGCTTTCGTCCGTCGCCAGTTCCGATTCGTGGCAATATTTGCAGACGCGCCGGATCAATCGCTGCGCAAAGGAAAGCAGCAGAACCGATGACACGAGGAAGGGTTCGATACCCATGTCGATGAGGCGAGTGATCGCTCCCGCCGCATCATTGGTGTGGACCGTGCTGAACACGCGGTGCCCGGTCAGCGCGGCCTGCACGGCGATGCGCGCGGTTTCAGCATCGCGAATTTCCCCCACCATGATCACATCAGGATCTTGACGCAGAATCGAACGCAATCCGGAAGCGAACGTCATCCCGGCGCGCGTATTGAGCTGGAGCTGACGAATCTTGGGGATCCGGTACTCCACGGGGTCTTCCACGGTAATAATATTTACATCCGGACGGTTAACCTCTTTTAGCATGGCGTATAACGTCGTGGTCTTGCCGCTGCCTGTGGGTCCCGTACTGAGAATCATCCCATGCGGTTGTTTCAATACCTGGAGCAGCAAATCACGGTCCCGCTCCTCCATGCCCAGATCATTGAGCGTATAGTCGAAGGCGCTCATATCGAGTAGGCGCATCACCACATTCTCGCCATGCGTGGTTGGGATCGTGGACACGCGGACATTGATCTCACGATTATCCACATGGGCCGTCATCCGCCCGTCCTGTGGAATGTGCGAGATCGCGATATCCATGGACGAAAGAATCTTGATTCTCGAAACAATGGATAGGTGCAGGGATTTCGATGGCGCCGGCACTTCCCGAAGCTTTCCATCCAACCGGAAACGCAACTGCAGGTGATCCGCTTCCGGGCTGATATGAATATCACTGGCGCCCTCGCGGACACCTTGCGCGATGATCCAATTCACCATGCGCACCACCGGCGCGTCTTCGGCCATGTCAGCGAGCGCCCCCACCTCGATGTCATCAGCGCCCGATGCCTTGGGATCACTTTCGGCAAGGTCCGCCGTATCGGCACGGCCCAATACGTGGCCGAGCCCTGCAAAACTGCCATACAAGGCGCGCGTCACTTGATTCATCTCTCTCACAGTGCAAATGACCGGCTGCACCTCCAAGTGACACAATTGCTCCACGGTATCGCAGGCATCCAGATCGGTGGGATCGCACATCCCCAGGTCGAGCACCTTGTGCTGCTTCCGTAACGGCACCACGTTCAGCCGTTGTGCAAGATCCGAGGGCACATAGTTTGCCAGATCAAGATCCATGGGGTATGTATCTGCCCGGTATCGCGGCACGCGGAGCTGCTCGCTGAGTACGGCCACCAATTTGTCTTCCGTCACCAACCCCATGCGCGAGAGAATTTGTCCCAGCTTCATCCCGTTACGATCGCGGTATTTGATTGCTTGCTCCAATTGACTCGACGTCAGGAGACCCGCCTCCAGAAGCAATTGACCGAGTTTGGGACGAGACCTCATGTTCCCGGCTCCGATCGCAGGATACGCGGGGTGATAAAGATCAGGGTGTCATCAAATTTCTGCGTCTTTCCCGTGCTCTTAAACAAACGTCCAAGCACTGGAATATTCATCAGATACGGCACCCCCGTTTCTGCATCGCTACGGCTCTCGGTCGATAATCCGCCAATGACTACGGTTTGACCGTCCTGCAACAAGACCGTTGTCCGAGCGTGTTTGGTATTAACCGGAAACTCATTGTTCGTGGTCGGCCGCGTCTCATCAAACGAATCCTTATTCGCGGAAATATCCAGTCGCAAATGGTTTTCATCGACGATGGAAGGCGTCACTTCAAGTTTCAACACCGCCTTCTTCCATTGCACCGAAAAATCACGGGTGTCTCCCACGGCTCCGGTAGTTTCCCGGTACGCTCTCTCTTCGCCACTCTCAATCACAGCCATTTCATTGTCCAAGGTCGTTATCGAAGGACTGGAGACAATGTCGATGCGGCCCGCTCGCTGCAACGCCGTCAGTTGCATGTTCAGGACCTCCGTGGCCCCGAATTTGTCACTGATAAATCCCAACGTGAAACCGGCCGGGGATTGATCCAGGGCAAATTGCGCCGGGAAATCGGAGACAAAGCCATCCTGCGTGACGCCCGCTCCCCCGATAGTGATCCGTCGTCCATCTCGCAGTGTTGTTTGCTCGCCCCCCCATTGCATCCCCAACTGGCGGGCGGTATCGCGTGTCGCCTCAACGATACGGGCCTCAATCAGAATCATGTCTTTGGCTCGATCCAATTGTTCAATCAAGGCCCGGGCCTTCAGCAAATCCTCCCGGACCGCATGGACGACAATCGAATTGCTATCTTCGTCCACCGCTACCTGGGCACGCACCGCCCCCATCGCATCCCGTAAATCCGTTGGCCCAATCAGCAGAACGCGCAACATATCCCCCAGCGTGCGAGCGCGACTGTAACGAACGTGAAACACCTGCATATGTAACGGTTCAATCAGGCGCATTTCGGCCTTAATAGACTCCCGTTCCTTGCGCGCGGCCTCGATGTCCGATTCTCTCCGGATATCTTCGACCGTCATCACTCGCAAGACTTCCCCTTCCCACATATAGGCCAGCCCCGTCGCCGCGATCACGCTGCGAAACGCCTGATCCCATGGGACATCGTGAAAAGTGAAACTGACCCGCCCCGACACGTTGGGGCTGATCATCATGTTGATCCCGGCGGCGCGCGCCATGGCGCGCAGCACGGTTACCACATCGGTCACGTCAGCCAAGTCCAGGTCACTGATCGTGGTCGTCGGCAGGGCCGGTTCCGGCTGCACCGTAACGGGTTCCGCCAGCGCAGGCGCCGGCACCGTGATGGCGGGCGGCAATGCCGTGGGTTCGGTCCGCGGCGCCG
>SKZA01000371.1 GCA_007127595.1 Kiritimatiellia bacterium | reverse complement strand
TGGGCGGAGGATGTGCTGGGGCGTTTGGGGCCTCCGGATCTGCTGATCAATAACGCAGGCGTAATGGAACGGGACGCCCTGTTCCATGAGATCCCGCCGGATGAATTTGATCGGGTGATCGATGTCAATGTGAAGAGCGTGGCCAACGTGATTCGGGCCTTTCTTACGGCCATGCGGGAGAGGAAGAAAGGGGTCATCGTCAATTTCAGTTCCGGTGCGGGCATTCGTGGGTACCCGGAGATTTCCGCGTATTGCGCGTCGAAACACGCCGTGGAGGGGCTGAGCCGGAGTTTGGCGAAGGAGATGCCGGAAGGGATGGCGGTGGTTCCGCTCCAGCCCGGGGTGATTCAGACGGACATGCTGGACGGCCACTACGGCGCGCGCGCGAAGGAATATGACCGGCCTGAGGTATGGGTTGAACGCGCCGCCCCCTATATTCTCAATCTCGGTCCCGAGCACAACGGCGAGTCGCTCCGAATTCCCCAGGAATAACGCATCATCCATTTGCAATCCTGCCCGAAGTTCGTACTATGCCCTGCGCTTCGGATCCATTCCGTAGCCGCGGCCGTGAGGCCGTGGACGAGCAAAACCGTTGGGAGTTGAAGTCCACCGTCTGACGACGGCGGCTACAAGAAGAGCGGGAATCGCACATTGATCTGTAGCCGCGGCCGTGAGGCCGTGGACGAGCGAACCTGTTGGAACTTGAAATCGACCGCCTAACGACGGCGGCAACGAATAGGTGTTGGAGAGCTGATGAAAACGGAAACGTTGACCCGATGGACAGTCGAAAAGTCCTTGGACACCTATGGGGTCCGTAATTGGGGCGGGGGCTATTTTGATGTATCGCCCAAGGGCGATGTCGTGGTACGTCCACACGGAATCCGCCAGGCCACGGAAATAAGCATGATGGACATTGTGGCGGGACTAAATGATCGCGGATTTGCCATGCCCGTGTTGCTGCGTTTCGGAAATATTCTCGCCGATCGCATTCGGATGCTCCATGAGAGCTTTCAAAAGGCCATGCAGGAGGCTGGCTACAAGGGTAGTTATCGCGGTGTCTATCCGATCAAAGTGAACCAGCAGCAGCAGGTGCTTGAGGAAATCGTGCATTATGGCCGCCCTTTTCATCATGGGCTGGAATGCGGGAGCAAGGCCGAGTTGATCGCCGCCTTGGCGTATATGCATGATCCGGATGCCTATGTTGTCTGCAACGGATACAAGGACGAGGAGTTTATCGACTTAGCCTTGTACGCACAGAAGATGGGCATCCAAACGATACTGGTCGTCGAAATGCCGGGCGAAGTGAACCTGATTCTGGAGCGAGCCGAGCGAATGAACATGCGCCCGCGCCTCGGCATTCGCGCCAAGTTGGCGACACGGGCGGAAGGGCATTGGACGGAATCGGGCGGGGATCGCAGCATGTTCGGGCTCAACGCTTCGCATGTCATTGATATCGTGGATCTTCTGCGTGCGCGCGAGATGCTGGATTGCCTGCACATGCTGCACTTTCATTTGGGCTCACAGATTCCCAATATTCGCAATATTCGCGCCGCGGTGTCGGAGGGCTGTCGCTTCTACGTGAATCTCGTGCAGGAAGGCGCGAAGATGGGAATTATCAATGTGGGCGGCGGTCTCGCAGTGGACTATGACGGTTCCCACACGAACTTTGCGAGCAGCAGCAACTATACCGTGGACGAATATGCGGCGGACGTCGTGGAGGTCATCATGCAGTTGGCGGATCAAGCCGATGTGCCGCATCCGACCATCGTCAGTGAATCCGGCCGCGCAACCGTGGCGCATCATTCCGTGCTACTCTTCAATATTCTTGATGTGAGCCGGTTCGAGTCGCATGGCTTGCCCGAATCGCTCCCCGAAGGCGCCTGCGATGCCCTGCAGAACCTGATGCATGCCAATCAATCGTTGAACGCGAAGAATGTTCAGGAGTGTTATCACGATGCGGTCTATTACCGGGACGAAATCCGTTCGGCTTTCGATCACGGCACCGTGACCTTGCGCGAGCGCGCCTTGGCGGAGCGTATCTTCTGGCATGTCATCAATCGCGTAGCGAACGAAATTCAAGGGCGGAAATATATCCCGGATGAACTCACCGGGCTGTCCGCGGCCATCGCGGATGTGTATCACGGAAACTTCAGCGTATTCCAATCCTTGCCCGATTCCTGGGCGATCGAGCAGCTTTTCCCGGTCATGCCGATCCATCGTTTGCAGGAAGCGCCGACGCGCCAAGCGACCTTGGCCGATATCACGTGCGACTGCGACGGCAAGATCAATCGCTTCATCGATTTGCATGATGTGCGCAATACGCTGCCGCTGCACCGCTTGCTGGAGCGGGAAGATTATTACATGGGCGTATTCCTGGTGGGCGCCTATCAGGAGACCCTGGGCGATCTGCATAATCTGCTGGGCGATACGCATGTGGTGAGCGTGCACGTGGATGAAGAAGGGCAGATCGAATATGCGCGCGAGATCCCGGGCGATACGGTGGCCGATGTGTTGAGCTATGTGGAGTATCGCCCCTCCGACCTGGTGGATCGCATGAGGAAACATGCCGAGCGCGCGGTGCGCTCGGGCGCCATCACACCGCAGGAACGACGGGAAATCATGGCCGCTTATGATGCGGGGCTGCGCGGATATACGTATTTCGAAAGTTAATCGGGGTAAAGGGTAAGAAGCGAATGGCCAGTCGTCTCAATCGGAAAATAAAGCCCATCGACCCGCGTGCGACGCGCACGCCGAACGCGTTGGTCAGCGATCTGGCGGGTTGTTCCTTTCAGGGTCGCGCCTTGTCGTTCGCGCTGGAAGTATGGGAGGCGATGTGCCGCGATAAGGAATGCGTGCGCGTCATGAGTCTGGCGGGTGCGATGGTGCCCGCCGGCATGGGGACAGTCATCATACGCCTGATGGAAGCGGACTTGTTGGATGCGATTGTCTGTACCGGGGCCACCTTGTCGCACGATCTCTGCAATATCGTGGCGCAAGACGAGCAAGCGCACTTCATCGGCTATGAACACGAAGATGACGAAGCGCTTCGCTCGGAAGAGATCAACCGCATTTATGATACCTACCTGCCGGAGTCCGCGTTTCGCAGCGCCGAGGAGGCCTTGGCGTCCCTGCTGCCCACGTTTACCTATGACCGGGAAGCGGGCGGACTTTTGGCCATCACGACCTGCAGTTTTGTGGAGCAACTGGGCAAGAAGCTCAAGGGCCGGGGCATTCTGACCGTGGCGGCGGAGAAAGGGGTGCGCATTTTTGTGCCCGCCATTTCCGACAGTGAGCTGGGACTCGACGTCCTGACGGCGAATGTAAAGGGAAGGCTCGGCGATGGCCGTCGCGTAGTGTTCGATACCCTGGGCGATGTCGACGAATTCTCGCGTCTCATCGTTAATGGACCCGAACGTGCGGGTTTGGTTACGGTGGGTGGCGGCGTACCGCGAAATTGGGCGCAGCAGGTTTATCCGTATATCAACATGAAAGCCAAGTCCGACAAGGTGAATGGAGCGGACGGCTATCATTACGGTGTGCGGATTACCACGGACCGCCCTGAATTCGGCGGCTTGAGCGGTTGCACGATTTCCGAATCCAAGAGCTGGGGGAAGTACGAGAACCAAGCGGTCGAGGCCAGTGTGGTTTGTGATGCGACTATCGCATTTCCGCTCCTGACCGCGGCGCTGTTTGAGCGGTTGGGATAGACTCGATCTCCCTCGAGGAGAGCATGCCGAGGATGGGGCGGTAGGCGGCCTCCAGCCAAGGAACTATGCGCCCCGCAGGTGCGGGGCGCTACGGGAGCGCAATCCGCCGTAGTCTGTTCTTCGTAGCTCCCGAATCTGTCGGGAGCAGGCTTGCGCATCGATTCCCCTTCTGCGCCGGACGGATTCCGGCGCTACGGGAGCGCGATCCGTCGTGGTCTGTTCTTCGTAGCTCCCTGCTCCAGCAGGGAGCATGATGGCCCAAAAGACATGGTCGGATTTACGCCGAAATGTGGCCCATCAAGGCCGCATGGGTTTGCGATGGCGTTGCAGGAACGCGATGGCTTTGTCCTCGAGCGTTTCAATCCAGTTCTTCGAACGCAGAAGTCGCTTCAT
>SKZA01000339.1 GCA_007127595.1 Kiritimatiellia bacterium | reverse complement strand
GATCGCCAAGGATGCTTCTTTATTTTGGGAAGGCGCACAGGTCTCGCTGCCTCAACTCGTATACGAGAACGACCTCATAAACCGTCTCCAGCAGTCCGGGGCCAAGCTCGCGATGAACCGCAATGGCCGCGTCAACGACTTCTTTGCCTATGCCGTTTTCATCCATCTTGGCGATCTTTGCGCCTTTGCGAGAGGCTCTTTCTTCGCATGTCCACCCCGCTACTCATCATCATGGGATGTACTGTGTTCAATAGCCTTTTCTGAAGAACCATCCCACACGCGGCTCACCCGGAGGGATCGCCCTACCTGAAAATTCGAGCCTTTGAATGGTAGGGCGAGGCGTCCCGCCGAGCCGGGAGCAGGTTTCGGGAGGGTTCCAGTCAGACGCCCGCGACTATTGAAGTACGCGACGTGCATCTGCACAAGAGATAAGCGACGTGCGCAGCTCCCGGTATCCCGGCTGAAGGTCAATCCCCTGCTCTGCGGCAAACCGCATCCCGTCACCCTTCCGCGCATCGAAGGTGTTTCGAATCGCCGCCAATTCCTCTTCGCGCGGCCAGCGCTGCGAACATTCTGCGATGATCTCCCACCAGTCCGGATGCCGCGCAAGAAACGACAGCACGTCATTCAGCGCGGGCACCTCCGCAAACTCTGGCCGCTCAAACAGGCACTGCATCAATTCGTAATCGGCGGGGTAATCGCAGGTTAGCCGGACTGCTTCATCGAAAGGCGACCCGTCGACCCAGATATCGAGCACGTGGAAAAAATCGTCCCGCCGGACAAAGGGCCCCCAGATCTCCGTATCGGTGGCGGACTTCATGTAACAGGCCACGCGCGCGGCGGCGGTTCGCAGGCCATACGGCATGCATCCGATCGGCAACCCCTTGAGAAAACCGAAATCGAAGGGGCTTTCACGAAAGACGCGAACCAAGGCCTCTGCCCCCTCAATGGAAAACAGCGGGTTATCCGCCGTCATGCTAAGGAAGGCATCGTAGCCTTCGCGCACCGCCGCATCCGTCAATCGTTGCAGGACATCATCCTCCGCCCCGGCGAAGAACGCGATCTCCCGCTTGGACGCCACGGCTCGCAACTCCTCGTCCTGCGGATGGGTCGAGGTGCAGAGGACCACGCTATCCACCCCCTTTGTGGCCAGGCAGCGGTCAATGACGCGATCGAGCACGGAACGCCCGTTCAGATCCAGCAGGATCTTACGCGGCAGACGCGTACTTTTTAGCCGCGCTGTGATAAGAAACCCAAGTTTCATTTTGCGAAATGCGTACGTTGCAGAACGGTTCCGGCGGCTAAATCGGTCGCAACGGTGCGTCCGATCATGTTTAACACCTCTCGTTGGCTCACATCCGTCGTAGCGCCGGAGCGCGTGAACCGGATATCCTGCTCTGCCAGAACCGACCCGTCCACCAGAGGCCGCGCAGTCACCGCCAATGCCTTCATCAGTCCCATCTTTCCATATTCCCTTTCGGCCTCTGACAACGCCAACGAGCCGTCACCCTGACACTGCACCAAAACATCCAGCATCCGCCTTAGTTCCGCCAATTGCTCGAGGGAGATGCAGGACTGCCAGTCGCATCGCTCCACACCGGGTTCCAAGGTCACATGCTTTTCGATATACGCCATACCTAACGCTGCGCCCATGATTGTCACAAGCAAATTATCGGGCTCATTCCAAGCGCAATGATCTGCATATCCAAACTCAAGCGACGGATAACGCTCCATGACGCGCCTCATCTTCCGGAAATTGACGGTTTCCAGACGGGTCGGATAATTCTGGAAGCCAAACATCAACACCGCGTCATCCCACGCCACGCGGTTCAGGGCCAGATCGATGTCTTCCAGCTCATTGCCGCCGATCCCAAGTACAACTTTCTGGCCTTTCTCCAAATTATTCTTCAAGCAGTCGAGTAGATGTATATTGTTTAGGTTCACCGCATGAATTTCGGTCAGGGCGGGCCGGAATCGCTGCCCGAACTCAACAGCAGCGGTATCGTTGTACAGCAGCATCAATTCGCCCCCTCTGCTCGCCGTCTTCAGCAGGTCGTCCCACTCCGAAGGAGAAATCAGCCATCGCTTGAGTGTCGCAAAAGCGGGGTGATCCGGCTGCATATAGGCGTCAAAATCAATGGTTACATGAAATTTAAGCATATCATGCACAGCCAGCTCGCCAATCGCCGCAATCAGCTCCCGGAAAAAATGGATATCTCCTTGATGATGCCAAGCGGTTTCTGCAATCAATTTCATCGATTGTTACTTCCTTCTGGCGGGGACTCCGCAAACTGTAACTTCGTCAGGCACATCATGCACCACCACTGCACCTGAGCCGACGGTGGCCTTTTTGCCCACGCGCACCCCCTGAATGATGACCGCCCCTGCTCCGACAAACGCGCCCTCTCCAATGACCGCCCCACCGCACACACAGGCACGCGGGGCGATATGAGCAAAAGGTTCCACCACCACATCATGCTCGATGACTGCGCCGGTATTGATGATTGCACCACGCGCCACATGCGCGCGCGGATTGATGATCGCTCCAGCCAATGCCTGAACCCCATCCTCGCTCCGTGCATGAGGAGAAACGATGGCGGCAGGGTGAAGCACGCTGTAAGGCTTCAAACCCGCCCTGACCGCGCGCTCAAAGAGCGTGCGCCGCAACGGCGACGGCCCGACCTGCGCCAACCCGACGACAAAGTGTGTAACGCCGCGCTCCCACAGGGAATCCAGTTCGTCGTCATTTCCCACGATTGGGAAACCCAACCAGTCCGTGTTCCAACGATTGGGCTCGGGATCAAGAATCCCGACCACTTGGACGTCGCCCGTGGCCTGAATCGCGTCGAGCACCACGGCGGCATGCCCGCCTGCGCCGAGAACAATGCACTTACCTTCTTTCGTCATTCGTGTTTATCACTCATCTCATATCGTGAAACGATTTGCGCAGTAAGCGATCGTCTATGGCCGTTTCCGTCAATCGCTCCATGATACGTTCTGCGGCTTGGCCGTCGCCGTACGGATTCGTCACATTCGCCAGCTCATCGCCGAAAGCCGGATCGAGGACCCGCCGGATTCCCTGCTTGATCTCATCGTGTCCGTATCCGACATCCACCACGTTCGATCCGTGCACGCGCCCTTTCTGGCGACTGCCGATATTGACCACCGGCAACTTGAAGGAGGCGGCTTCGATGATGCCGCTGGATGAATTGCCGATCATGGCTGCGGAATGCGCCATCATGCTAAAATAGGCCTCGCCGAAATTTTCCACCAACCATGCCCGCGCGTGCCTGTTCACATAGTCGCGTATACGCGACTGGACCACCCGGTTCTCCGTATCGGCATTCGGCAGGGTGAACACCACCGGCCGCCCGGTTTCGAGCAGTGCCTCAAGCAGTTGCGTGATGTGGTATTCCGTTTGTTCATACTCGCGTGTGACCGGATGAAAGGTCACCAGGAGGGGCGGTTCGGTCAGTGACAGCCCAAAGGTTTTTTCCAGCTCTGCCCGCGAGAAGCGCGGCTCTTCATTCAGTGCGTCGAGCGCCGGCGCGCCGGACACCGTCACGCGCCAGGGCTCCTCCCCCATTTGGATCACCCGTCGGCCATATTTCTCCAGACTGACGAAATGCAGATGGCTCAATTTGGTGAGGGCATGCCGGAAGGCGTCATCCATGGCCCCTTCCGTGAGTTCACCCCCATGAATATGCGCTACGGGGATATTGAACGGGACGGCGGCCAGCGCGGCGGCGATCATCTCGTAGCGGTCGCCCAAGACGACCAGCAGGTCGGGCTGCACGGTGTGATAGACATCCGCAAACCCAATCAGTCCGTGCCCCATGGCCTTCGAGATGGAGGCCGGATCGTCGCCGTGCACTTCGGCTGCTACGCGGGAAGCCACCGTGAACCCGTCCTCCTCGATCATCCGAACCGTGTATCCGAACGCCTTGGATAGATGCATTCCTCCGGCGAGCACAAGCGACTCGATACCGGGATGGGCGGCCATCTTGCGCAGCAGGGGGCGGTAGATGTTGTAGTCCGAGCGCCCGACCGTAACGACACCGATCCGTCTCATTTGAAATGGTCCATGGTGAGCATGGTTCCGGTTT
>SKZA01000363.1 GCA_007127595.1 Kiritimatiellia bacterium | reverse complement strand
GTCAATGTCTGCCGCCGTTCCTTTCACGTGGCGAAAGCGCAGAAAATTCTCATTCTTTTGATAAACTTCATAGCCATGATCCTCCAAAATGGCGCGTGCTTTCGGCAGGTCTCGCTCCGCAATAAAGATATCGACGTCTTCGGTGGTGCGTGCCTTTGCGAGCAGATTAACGGCGTATCCGCCAACTAGGAGGTGACGAACCGATGCCTTTGAGAACTCATCGGCTATAAAATCAAATGGTTCAGCCCGCATAACCGCGCCATTATGAAGGAATTACTCTCAATCATGCCAGCCAATTACAGAAATCCGCAAGATTAGGGCTTCACATCCACCCCCGCTTGCTACTATATGTAGTGCATCCCGACAGTCTGCCAACTAGATATTGTATTTCCGGGGGCGCGTTGAATCTCATCAAACAGGGCAAGGTTCGCGACCTTTACTCGTTGAACGACAAGCAATTGCTGATCGTCGCCAGCGATCGGTTGTCGGCCTATGACGTGGTCTTCCCCGACCCGATTCCGGGAAAGGGGGTGGTGCTGACGGCACTCACGCGGTGGTGGCTGGAGCAAACGAAAGATATCGTGCCGTCCCACTGGGCCGGAAACGACCGGGAACAATTGCGCGCGCTGGCCGCCGAGCATTCGGACGCCCTGCCGGCTGATTTGCCGGAACGCGCCATGATCGTCGAGCGTTGCGAAGTCATTCCATTCGAGTGCGTGGTCCGCGGCTATGCGTTCGGGTCTTGGCTGAAATCGCATCCCGACCTCGAACCAATGACGCCCTTTGAAACGCCGCTGTTCACGCCGTCTACCAAGGCGGAGGAAAGACACGACGAAACGATCTCATTCGATGTCATGCACGAGACACTCGGGGATACGGCGGACGATTTGCGCGATCTTTCTGTGCAACTGTTCCGGTTTGCCGCGCAGGTGTGCCGAGGGGCTGGCCTGGTACTGGTCGATACGAAACTTGAATTCGGCCGCAATCAGGACGGTGCGATCATATTGATTGACGAGTGTTTTACGCCGGACTCCTCCCGTTTCGTGCTTGAGGAGGATTTTGATCGGGGCGTCTATACATCGTTTGACAAGCAGGTCGTGCGCGATTATGTCGATCAGATCGGGTGGGATCGGAAGCCGCCGCCGCCGCGGATTCCGGCGGAAATCATCGAGCGAACCATCGGCCGATACCGGGCCGTCCAGGAACGCATTACAGGAGTGCATGTCCCATGAAATACCGTGTGAATGTTCAAATGAAGGACGGCGTGCTCGACCCGGAAATGGAGACGTTGCAACGCTTGCTCAAGCGCTCGGGCGTCAAAGGCATCCGTCAGTTGGTGCATACCCAGAGTTTTGTGATCGAGTTTGCGGATGACATGGACGAGGCGGAAGCGGAACGAATTACGCGAGCGGTGGCCGGCGATGTGCTGGCCAATCCGGAAATTCACGACTGGAGCATCGGGCGGGTATGAAGCTGACCCGGGCCAGAATCGCCATTATCGATTTTCACGGAACCCTGTGCGAGCAGGATTGCTTCAACGCGTTTGCCCAGTTCAAGGAATTCGACCCGTACCTCATCGCCGCCGATTACGATCGGTTCCCGGGCGAAGTGGACGGGATCATCGTGCCGGGCGGATTTTCGTTCGGCGACTACATCCGACCGGGCGCCATGGCGCGTACGGCGGCAATCACGCGTCCCTTGGTGGAGCAGGCGAAGAAGGGGACGCCGATCCTCGGTATTTGCAACGGCTTCCAGATCCTGTGCGAAATCCGATTGTTGCCGGGCGTCCTCCTCAAGAACCGTGATGGCCGTTTCATTTGCCGCGACGTCTCGCTGAAAGTGATGTCCCGACGACACCCATTCTTGAAGCACGTGGACCAAGGCGTGTTGCGGGTGCCGATCGCGCACAAATACGGACAGTATTACGCGTCGTCGGACACGTTGGCCCGCATGCGGGACAACGATCAGATTGCCTTGTGTTATTGCGATGAGGACGGCGCACTATCGGACGACGCCAATCCGAACGGCTCGGTGCAACACATCGCCGGCGTCACAAACCGCCGTGGCAACGTGCTGGGCATGATGCCGCACCCGGAACGACGCGCCCTGCCGTGGAGCCCGGGTCAGGACGGCCGCCTGCTGCTGGAAAGCCTCATCGCATTTCGTGAGTTTGCCTTTGCTGGTGGGTAGTGATGAAGCGATTAATCGACACCATATTGAACGCGCGCGAAAAGGACGCGCTCCTGCACGGTTTGGGTCGTGAACCGACCACCGCGGAGCTGGCAATGGTCAGCGCGATGTGGAGCGAACACTGTGGATACAAGCATTCCCGCCATTTCCTCAAACGCCTGCCCCGCGAAGGCGATCAGGTGCTCGCCGGCCCGGGCGAAAACGCCGGCATCATCCGCGTGAGCGACGATCTCGCCATCGCCTTCAAAATCGAGTCGCATAACCATCCGTCCGCCGTCGTGCCGTATCAAGGTGCGGCCACCGGCGTCGGCGGTATTTTGCGCGATATCTTCACCATGGGCGCCGAGCCCATCGCCCTCATGAACTCGCTCCACTTCGATATCCGCGATCATCGCGGGAAATGGATCGCCGAACACGTCGTCGATGGCATCGCCGATTACGGCAATTGTACGGGCATCCCGACGGTGGCCGGCGAATACTCGTCCTATCCATGGTACGCCGACAACCCGCTCGTTAATGTCGTCTGCGTGGGCATGCTCAAGCCGGAACAGGTGTTGAAAGCGTCCACCGCGCAGCGCGACGACCTCGTCCTGTATTTCGGCAACAAAACGGGCCGCGACGGGGCCGGCGGCGCGATCTTTGCCTCGCTGAACCTTACCGACGATACCCGCGAACAGAAGTCCGCCGTACAGGTGGCCGATCCGTTTATGGGCAAACTGATCATGCAGGCCACGCTCGAATTGATCCGGCGCGGCATCCCGTCCGCCATGCAGGACATGGGCGCGGCGGGTATCACGTGTTCCACATCGGAAATGGCCCATAAGAGCGGGCTGGGCATCGAGATCGATCTCGATGCCGTGCCCGTGCGTGCGCCGGGCATCACGGCCGAGGAGATCCTGTTGAGCGAGAGTCAGGAACGTATGCTCGCCACCGTGCCACCGAACAAAAAACATCTGGCCGAGGAGATTCTGAATCGGTACCCGTTGGATTACGCTTGGATCGGCGTCATCAATGATTCCATAGACATTTCCGTGCGTCACCAAGACGACGAGGTCGCGAATGTGCCGTTGGATCTACTGGTCGACGGGTGCCCCGTGGAAGACTATTCCGGACTCGCCGACGGCCGACTGCGCACGGGCAAGGACCGATCGGCAAATCTGGAAGGGATTGCCGGTTTGACCCCCACCCCGTCCTCCTCCGGCGGACACCCCTCCGGAGGAGGGGAGGCCAATGAAAATCCCCTCCTGGGAGGGGTCCGCGAAGCGGGGGGTGGGTTGCCTGACCATGTGTCGCGTCTCTCTCTATCGGAATTACTCAACACCTACCAACATACCTCCCACTACGCCTCGCCGCGTTACATCTACGAACAGTTCGATTTCGAAATCAATCAGCGCACCATCGGCGGGCCGGGCGAGGACCACACGCTCCTATTCGAGCCCGACAGCAAGCATACGGTTGCGTTGACCGTCCATTCGCGCAGTGTGTGGACCTTGCTGCACGCTTATCGCGGGGCGCGCGCCGTGCTTGCATCGGCGTTTCGGCGGTCCATTGCCGCGGGCGCGTATCCGTTGGGATTGAGCAACTGCCTTAACTTTCCCTCGCCGGAGCGGGAGGAAACCGTTATCGACTTCGGCGGCACGACCCTGGCCATGACGGAATTTTGCGAGGCGATGGACGTTCCGGTGACAGGCGGCAACGTGAGTTTCTATAACGAGTCCGATGCCGGGGCCATTGCGCCCACGCCCGTGTTTGTCTTGGTCGGCAGAAGCATTCTAAGCCCGCAACGATTCCGTTATCGCGGAGAAGCCGGCACGTTATACCTGTTGGGCGCGCCCGATGTGCGCATGGGGGACGCCTACGCCATGTGTCGCATGGATACCGCGGGCGACCTGCAGGGGGCGACCATCCCGGAAGCGGACTT
>SKZA01000301.1 GCA_007127595.1 Kiritimatiellia bacterium | reverse complement strand
GTGGTACACGCCGGGGGCCCGTCGCTCGAACACGGGCGCCAGAACCACCACGCCTTTGTCTCGCGCCACTGCGCCCAGCCGTTCGGTGGTGGGGCCCGGGACGGATTCCGCGAGATCGAAGACAGAGGCGTCTTCCGACTGGCAAAAGTAATGGGACCGGAACAATTCGGGCAGACAGATTACTTGGGCGCCTTCGTCGGCGGCCCGCGCAACCCATTGCGCCGCCTTCTCCAAGTTGCCTTCCGGACCGTCCTGACAGGCGATCTGAACGGCGGCAATACGCATGGACGACGATGCATTCATAAGCGGGTACTATACAAGGCGCGCGACCGCTCACAAGTGCTTTATTCGTCAATGATTGGCAACAAGTGTCGGTCATATGAGAATCTAAACCCTGGCGGACGATACGGAGGTCGCTCCTCCATGATGCGGTTGGAATACTTGTCCTTTTCTCAGCTACACGCCTATGGACCCTATAAGGGGTCTGGAATCGGTGCTAGACGTCGCCTGCGCGTCCGGCCACAACGACGGCGCCCGGTTGATCTTTATCGAGCGTAAGAACGATTTCACGTGTCAACTCTTCCGGCGACAGTCGATTGAAGGTCTTCACATACAGTTCAATGCGATGCGCCACCTTCTCGTGGATCGTGTGAATGACGATGGGCTCGTCGGTCCATTTCGTGTCGTCCCATGTGAACGATCCGGTTTGGGCATCCCATGTGCCGCGCGTCAGATTCTCCGCGTTCCGTTCCCATGTGATAATCTCCGTTGCGCGCACATCGAAAAGTCGGCCCCACGATTCGCACGCCGCTTTCAGGTCCATGACCTTCCAGGTCTCCTGTAGCATCGCGGCGGCGGACGATGCGGTAAGCGGTTCGGTCAACCCCTCTTTTGCACCCACTTCTCCCACGGCGACCATCACGGCATCGTCACGTTCTGCAACGGCAAAGAAATGTCCCTTGGAATGCGACGACACATGTACGGCGGATACCGCAACCCCATGGTAGGTGGCGTGGACCGGCGGCATGAAGGTATCTGTGAACGCCCGCGCAAGATCGTCGTCCGTACGGAACTGCTCGGCTTCGACCACGGCGCGTCTGGTCTTGGAAACCACTTCGCTCAATACGCTGCTCATCGTGTTGAAGGTGCTGCTCAAGTCATTAATTTCCTGTACGCCGGCCGTCTCATGGGGCTGATCGTATTGTCCGCCTGCGACGGCGTCGGCCGCGCGTGTCAGGCTCACGATACGACGACTGATGATGCCCGAGATCAATATAGCCAGGAGCATGCCGATCAGTACGGTGACGATTACGATCAACTGAATGTCCCGGCGCATGCGCAATTCATGAGCGCCCAAGGTATCGGCGTCCGTCTCCACCGCCACGATAGCCGCCATACCGTCGTCATCGCCGACGGGACTGAACGCGTATAGGAAACGCCCATCGTCATCCTGCAGGATCGCCGTCGATGCGTACGGTGCCTCATGCAATCGGTCGTGAAGGGCGGGGGTGAGGGGGATTGTGCGCGCCGCGTCACTGTCGTCCGCGCTGTCGAACAGGAGCGACAGGTCCGGGTCCATCAGGACGATACGGCGTGCGCGTTGCCATTCGAGTACCTGGACGGGGTTGGCCATCAACTGTTGCCAATCCTCCTCTGTCTCGGCCGCACGGACCCGTTCCGGATCCATGTGCCGCGCGGTGGCAACCGCGATGGAGGTGGCCTCTTCGTCGAGACCCCATAAGAGTTCCCGGTACTGCACAAAATACATCAACGCCCCGATCAAGACGGCGAGGCCCAGGAACAACGGCACAATGGCCAGCATATTCTGTGTGCGAATCTTCATGTCATGACGGCGGGCATCTTCGGATCGGTCTGATCCTCCGGCCCGTGATGCAGCTCGCTGAACCCAAGCGTCAGGACGGGGCATTCATACAGCATGGTGAAGAAGTGGCCTTTACTGATCAGCAGACAGATTGCGCCGCGCTCCTTTGACGCCGTCATGTCGCCGTCCGCCGGAATGCCCATGAGAAGATATTCCGGCGAGAAGACCTGCGGCAGGCGGCGTCCTTCACCGTCTTCCAACCAGCCGTCAACGACGATAAACAGCGCCTTGAGCAGCTTGTTGGATGACAGGATCACGTGGCCCGGCTCATAGAAGCGCTGTACGGTGGCTTCGGTAATCAAGGACAGTTCGGAATCGTAGAGTCGGTCAAAGGGTGGAACGTCGCGAAGCTTGAAGAAGCGTTCAATGAGCGTCATGGGTTGTCGTTGTTCCGGTGGTGTGACGGTCTGATTCATGATTCGGCCCTCCCTGTAACGACAAGCAACAACCCGACCCGAGAGATCGGGTCACTGACGGTATGCGATTGCAGGCGGTTTTCGATTCGGTCGGCAATTTGTTCGGCGTGGCGCACGACCTCAACAGAAAAAGTCTCATCGGAGATCGTTTCAATCCAACGCGCCCCCGGATCGGAGGTGAGGCCGACCAACGCTTCGCCTCCGTCAAGCGCGAGCTCGTGCGCGCCTTCCGTAAAGAAGACCTGCTCAGGCGGTTGGTCGCTCTTCAATTTAGCGAATGCGATCGGTGACCGGACATCGAGATAGATGTGGGATGAGGCGACGTCATACATGGCCCACGCAGCGATGTCCTCGCGGAATAGGGGCCGGAGTTGTTTGGCCAGTTGCCGGGCGTCCGTGACTTGTTCGAGCCAGGCGGAAAACGCCAGGCTCATGTCGGACCGCCGCTTGATCGCGGGGAGGGGGGCGTCCTCCTGATGTCCGAACCATTGAAAGATCAAGCCGTTGCGGGCCAGACAACCGGAAGCGTCGGCGCAATGCGGGCGATTGTCCAGCCAACGGGCGGCCGCGCGTTCGTCGCTCAATTGTGCGGCGTCCGGCGAGCGCATGGGCAGGGTCTTGGCCAGTTCCGTACGGCGGCGTCCCAGTTCCATCTGCTCGCTCGTGGCGGCCATCTGTTCAATCGTTTTGCGCAGCGTGTCGCCGATGCCGTTCAGCGTTCTGGACAGGTCGCGCAGTTCGCGCGGGTCTTTGATTTCAATCGGGTACTGATGCTGACCGGCTGCAATGCGCAGGGCGCCGAACTTCAGTTCGTTTATCGGGCGCGTCAGTCGGCGGGTGACCCATAAGGAAACCATGCCTGCCAGAACAAGGGAAAGGGCGCCGAAACCGAGAACCTGGAAGAGGGCGACGCGTGTCTTGGTACGGATCAGGTCAATGTTGATATCCACGCCGGCCAGCGCGGGAACGTTCCCTTCATCATCGTAGATGGGCGCAGCCGCCACTTTCAAAAGGCCCCACAATTCAAAATAGAGCACGTCGCTGATGAACGGGATGCCTTCCTCGATCGTGCGATTCAGGCCCGCGACGTTCTGTGGCGGCAGATCTTCTTCGTATCCGATGGGCGCCCAATCCTCGCCGGGTGTGGCGTCAACGATATAGACGATGTCCTTTCGCCCGCCCATCTTGAAGGTATAGAGATAGGTCACATCCTTATCTTCAATAATGCGGAGCATGGGTTCGGCGAAATACGCAAAGGTATCGCTCGCCGGGTTGCAGTAATTGCGCGACAGCCAATAATCCAGTTCGCCCGCGCCCGTTTCGGGGTCCAGCACCATCAACCGGTCGGCCGCGGCAAAGAGGACGCCGTCTCCGAAGTTCCCCGTGAGGCCGTAGGCGGGCAGTTCCCCGGCTTCCACGCCGTAATCCACTTCGCCGAAGGCACGGCCTTCGGGAATCAGCAAGCCGACTTCATCCACGTCACCCGTATCGATATCGATCGTGACGAGGATGCCCTGCTCGCCGCGTAACCCGTAGAGGACCCCGGTCTCGGCGTCGAACGTCAGACCGCTGATGTCGGAATAGGGCAGGGGCGCCAGTTGCGTCACCTCATCGTTTGGCGGGGTCAGTGCGTAGAGTGCGTCGCCCGCGGCCAGGAGCCGTTGACCGTCCCAGGCAAGTCCCTGCACGATTACCGCCACCTCCTGTACCGCCGTCCCGGCGCCCGTGGCCGGATCGATACGCAACAACTGTTGCGCCGTCGCGGAAATCCCGTACAGCATGCCCGTGTCCGGATCGAAGGCGAGATCGGACAGGCCG
>SKZA01000125.1 GCA_007127595.1 Kiritimatiellia bacterium | reverse complement strand
CGTTGAATTCCTCGACGGCCACTATTTGTGTGACGATGGGGCGCTTGTATCGGCCGGACGCTTCAAGTGCATCACGCGAAGCTTCCGCCTGTTGCTGCTGTTCCTCGTCGTGATAGAAAATGACGGAACGATATTGCGTGCCGACATCGGCGCCCTGACGATTGAGCTGGGTCGGATCGTGCGCCTGCCAGAACAGATCGAGCAATTCCTCATAGGCTACCGTCGACGGGTCGAATGTGATGCGCACCACTTCGGCGTGGCCCGAATCGCCGCGTGAGACGTCTTGATAGGTCGGATCTTTCACGCGTCCTCCCGTATAGCCGGAGGTCACGGATGTGACGCCGGGCACCTTTTGGAAGACGGCTTCTACGCACCAGAAACAGCCTCCGCCGAATGTGGCGATGGCTTCTGTGTCGGACGATTGGCGGGTCATGGATGGCTCCTCCTTTGCGAACAGACCGATAGCGGTCAGTCCGATGATCAGCGTCAGTTGAATGGTGTGTTTCATGACAGGTTTAGAAAATAACATCATAAGAGTCGTTTTCCAGCGGGAAGCCTTACGCCGGACGAAACGAACAAATCGATTTAGCGCGCCGGAAGTTCGCGTGTATAGTATGCGTGTGGCAGTCAGAAGAAAATCGGGAGGAAGGGGCCGTGGACACGGAATTGGCCAGTGAGCGAATTCAGATCGAACGGAAGCAGTTCTTTTTTGACCTGAAGGAAAATCAGCGAGGCCGCTTTTTGCGCATTACCGAAGACGTGAATGGTCGGCGTGACGCCATTGTGGTTCCGGCGACCGGATTGCAGGCGTTTCGGGACGCGCTGGATCGCGTGATGGAAGCCGTGCCGGACGAATAGGGTAACGGGTGTGACGTCCGCGGACTGTTACTGCAACAGCCGTTCCAGTGCCCGCCGATCCAGTAGACCGTGCCCGCGTTGTCGGTCCCATGCGCGGTCTTCCGTCTGTATCGCTTTTCGTAGGGCTTCCCGGATTTGTGCCGGTGTGGCGTTCGGATTTTGCGCGGCGTAAAGCCCCAGTGCGTATGAGACATACGCGCTGGCAATGGAGGTGCCGGCGTAAGCCCCGGGTTCGCCCTGATGGCCCACCGGGAAGCGGGCGGTGCCCGGCGCGGATACAAAGATAAAATCTCCGTAGTTGGATTGCGGCCATGGGCTCCCGTCCGGCAACGCGGCGCCGACGGCAATGACATCGGCATATGCGGCCGGATACATCGGTTGGTTCAATGGTTCATTGCCGGCCGACGCCACGACCGTCAATCCCTCCCGCTCCGCTTCAGTGATGGCATGCTGGAGAAAGGCACTGTTCGCGGGCGATCCCCAACTCATATTCAAGACTTTCGCTCCCTGTTGCGCGGCATAGAAGACGCTGCGCATCTGTGCAAAGTTAGACGTGATCCCGTCGTCATTGAAGGCGCGGATGGCAAGAACGGGCACGCCGTTCCCTTCCGTTTGTGTCCCGCCGGGCGGGATGAGGCCGCTGGCGATAAGCGCCATCTGGGTGCCGTGCCCCGCGGTATCAGTGATCGGCTGGTCCGGTTGCAAGGCGTTGAACCCTCCAGCCACAAGCCCCTCCATGTCGGGCAGCATGGTCAAGCCGGAGTCGAGCACGGCTACCGGCGGCGCGCCATCGCGCGGCGCTCGCACGGAGATCGGCGCGGCGGCCGGGCTCATCTCGTCGGCTCGCACGGGCGCCGGCGTGCGGTACGCGTAATTCGGTTCCACTGCTGCGACGAGCGGGTTGCGCGTCAATTGGTCCACGAGCGCGGGAATGTTGGTTCCCGGCGGAAGGCGAATGCGGTAAATGCCCAGCTCGGGCAGACTTTCGACAACGGTTCCGCCGAGCTGTCGGATCAGTACGCGAATCGCGTCCTGATCCGAGCCGGGCCCGAAACCGATGATAATCTCGTCTGCGATATACTCGATACCGCTGCCGTCAGGCATGCGCATCACACGAAACGTGTCGGTCTCATCAAAGAGGGGGCGGGCGTCGCGACGATTGCCCGTGCGGAAAACCTGCATCTCCGCGAGTTTGGGCCAGGGACCAAGCGGCCCGTCCATGACCTCCCAGATGAACACGTACCCCACCGCTTCGAACAGGTCAGACAGCGCGCGCTCCGCGTCTTCGTCTTCAATGTGCGCGTGGACGCGCCCGTCCAATTCGGGATCCAACTTCACACGGACGCCGATATGTGCGAACCCGCGCATGAGCTCGTGAAGGGACACATCCTCGGCGTGCAACCAGAGTCGGTCTCCTTCCAGGCGAACGTTCAATGCGTGGGCGGCGGGAAGCGAGAAGGCAAAGAAGAGAATGCAGAACACCGCGGCCACCGTCGTGAGGCGCGCCGTGGCGCGACCTTCAGCAATGGATGTAGGATTGCACATCGTAGCCCGCAAGTTTTTCCCGACCCTTGAGGAAGTCGAGCTCGACAAGGAAGTCGACCGCGTGGACCACGCCGCCGAGTTGTTCGATCATGCCGACGCAGGCTTCCGCCGTGCCGCCCGTTGCCAGCAGGTCATCAATCAGCAGAACGCGCTCACCCTTTTCTATGGCGTCGGTATGCATGGCCAGTGTGGCGGAGCCGTACTCGAGTTCATAAGAGGCTTCGATCGTTTGATACGGGAGTTTACCCGCCTTGCGGACCGGAATGAAGCCGGCGTTGAGGTCGCGTGCGACGCCCACGCCGAAGATGAAGCCGCGCGCTTCAACCGCCGCCACTTTATCCACTCCTTTGCCGCGATGCCGGGCGGCCAGCAGGTCAATGGCGATCGCGAAGAGTTCGGGGTTGAGGAGGATGGGGGTGATGTCCTTGAAGACAATGCCTTCCTTGGGGAAATCAGGGACATCGCGTATGGCGGCGGTCAGCTTCTCCACGCTCATGGTCGAATCCTTTCTGCCGGTCAGGCCGGTTGTTCGTTGGCTTCCATCATTTCGCGCATCTTCAGCAGCGCGGCGTTCTGTATTTGTCGCACGCGCTCCCGGGTGATGTCGAATCGTTTTCCAACGGTCTCCAACGTTTCGACCCGCGCGCCCTGCAGTCCATACCGGTATTTCAGGATGGCGCGCTCACGCGGGTCGAGCCTGTCCAACAGTTCCTCCGCCTCTTCCTTGAGCTGTCGATCATTGATATCCTCAAAAGGACTGCGCACGCGTTCGTCGCCGATGATCTCGGAGAACTCGGCGCCGTCATCATCGCCGATCGGCGCGTCCAGCGACGTCGGACGCAGGGCCACCGTCTTCCAGTGACTGATCACGGTCGGCTTGACCTCAAGCGCCATGGCCAGCTCCTCGTCCGTCGGTTCGCGTCCGTATTTCTCCGCCAGTTTATGCTGCATGCGGCGCATGCGCGCGATCTTATCCACGAGATGCGCGGGCAGGCGGATCGTCTTGCTCTGATTCGCGAGCGCGCGCTTGATGGACTGTTTGATCCACCACGCCGCGTACGTGCTGAGCTTGCCGCCCTTCTTCGGATCAAATCGTTCGACCGCCTTCATCAGGCCGATGTTCCCTTCAGAGATCAGGTCGAGCAGAGGAAGTCCGTACCGCGCATAATCCTGCGCGATCTTTACGACAAGGCGGAGATTGGCGCGTATCATGTGCTGTTTGGCTTCTTCGTCGCCGCGCTTGATACGCTTGGCAAGGCGCACCTCGTCCGCGGGAGTCAGCAGGTCGACCTGACCGATTTCCCTCAAATAGATCTTTATCGCTTTGTCCGGCTCATTCATGATGCGTTTCACCCACCAGCTCAAAATTGAGGTGGCGCTCATTGTATGGGTCGTTTACATGCACCTAAACTGACACCCTTTTCCCGTCTCTCCGGCGCGGATTAAAGGGCCGATTTTGCGCCCTCTTCCTGCCCGCTCAATGCATACCCCGCAGTGGTATAGACCGTTAGGGGGGCTTCTCGTTCGCTTTTTGGGGAGAAATGGGGGCCACAAGCCCTCAAACGGCGAAATCCGGGCGGAATCCCAGGGGCCGCGCCTCAACTCGCCGCGTCATTTCGGCACGGACGAGTCAGCAGGAGCGCGGCTGTGTCCGTAGGACCAGTCGCAGCGATTTGGCGCGCTCCTGTCAGGGAAAAAGAGCCGCGCCCATTGGG
>SKZA01000274.1 GCA_007127595.1 Kiritimatiellia bacterium | reverse complement strand
GTATCGGCGGCCACGATACGGCCCTGGTTTAAAATAATCACCCGCTGACAGGTACGCTCAACTTCCGGAAGAATATGGGTGCATAACAATACCGTGTGGTGCGTGGACAGGTCCCGAATAAGTTGTCGCACCTGCCGGTTTTGCCGGGGATCCAGTCCCAGCGTCGGCTCATCCAATATCAGCAACGGCGGATTGTGCACCAGTGTGTCGGCCAAGCCGACCCGTTGCCGATAGCCGCGCGACAGGCGACCGATAACCTCGCGCCCCATCTGATGCAACCCGCACCGTTCCTTTACCTCGGCCACCGCCTGACGCAAATGCCGGGAGGGGACCCGCTTGATTCGGGCCCGGTAAAGCAGGTACTCGTCCACCCGCATTTCGAGATAGAGCGGGGCCGTCTCAGGCAGATAGCCGATGCGTCGTCGCACTTCAAACGATTGTGTGGCCACATCATAGCCCGCCACACGCACGCCCCCGCCCGTGGCCGCGAGGTAGCCGGCCAGAATCCGCATCGTGGTCGTCTTGCCCGCTCCATTGGGCCCCAAAAATCCCACGACCTCCCCCTTCCCGACTTCAAAAGAAACGTCGTCCACGGCCGTGAAGCCGCGATAGCGTTTTGTCAAATGGGCGACGGAAATCATGTTGCTTTATGGTCCTGCTTCCCGCAGGAAACGGAATTGCGGAAATTCACTTTACCCTTCCCGGACCGACGGCTATGCTGCCTTCGGATGAAGCGGTTCATACGCTCTCCACTATTATGAACCGTCCGGTCGGAGTCAAGCTATGGCCTCACGCGGAGCACGGTCCGAAAAGCGCGGCGCAACCCAGCGTTACGTGACCTTTACCGATTCGGCCGCATTCCCCCGCGCTCCGCTCTATGCCGCCCTTCCGTCCGGATCTTCCGGCCTGCTGCGGGAAGCGGCCGCAAGGAGAAAAGCTTTTCCCTATTCGGAACGCCACCTGCACTGCGTCTGGTTCGATCCCGGCCTGCGTCCGTCTTCACTACGGACCCGAAACGGCGAACCGTTACAGGTGGAACATGCGGGGACGTGGAACCAGGAAGCCGGGCCGGATTTTCTGGGCGCCGTGCTACGGATCGGCCCGGATAAACGACGCGTAGCCGGCGACGTGGAAATCCATGTCCACCCGTCGGACTGGAAAGCCCACGGCCATGCCGACGATCCCCGTTATGGAAATGTCCGCTTCCATGTCACCTATTTCCCCGGCGAACAAAATGATCTCGCGCAGGTCCCGGACGCCTCACAAATTGTGCTCAACGACACGCTTCGTGCGCGACCCGACTTTTCGTTTGAGCATATCGACCTCGCTGCTTATCCCTACGCTTCGCGCGCGGATCTTCCTCCCTGTTCCGTGGTACTCAAGCACTACACGCCCGATCAACGCGTCGAAGTACTGTGCGCCGCGGGAGAAGCACGCTTACAGCGTAAAGCCGAGCGACTTGCCGATCAGATCGCCGAAAAAGGCCATGCGCAAGCCTTATACGAAGAAGTGATGGCGGCTTTGGGCTACAAACACAACAAGAACGCTTTTCGACATCTCGCCATGTTGTTGCCATTGGACGAACTGCGGGCGGAGTCGCGCAACGATCCGCGGGCGGCCTATGCCCTGCTCATGGGCGTCGCCGGCCTGCTCCCGGAGCAACCGTCGCGTCGCTGGGATCGCGACACGCGCGCCTTCATGCGTTCACTCTGGGATCACTGGTGGCGGTACCGCGCGCGCTACACCGCCTGCGCAACCTCGCTGAAATGGCGGCTGGACGGCGTACGACCAGCCAATCATCCGACGCGCCGACTGATGGGCGCCGCGCATCTATTTAGTGACGACACGCCATTTGAGCAAAGGCTCCGCAAGTGGTCAAACGTCGACACACCCGAATGGGTCTCCCACTTGATGAATCACTTTTCAGGCTTGCGGGACCCGTACCTGTCTTTTCGGCTCGGGCTGACCGGTCGGCGCCGTGAACAACAAGTGGCTTTGATTGGACCGACGCGCGCCGCCGCGATTGTATCGAATGTCGTTCTGCCCTGGTGGGCGGCCATGGGCGCCCCTCCCGGTCGGATCAGCAGCGCGTTGGAACAGTTACCCGTGGAACCGGATAACGGCATCATCAAGCAAACCGCGTTTTACCTGTTCGGGCGCGACCATTCGCCGACGCTTTACAGACGGGAACTGGCGCGCCAGGGTTTGATACAGATCTTTCAGGATTTCTGCCTGAACGACCGGTCGCGTTGCGCCCGATGCGCCTTTCCCCATGCACTGGAACGCCACCAGACAGCGTTTGAAGCGAAGGAGCGTCATTCCGATTGATGGATACCGAATGTTGAACAGAAGCCCGCAAAGACAGCGGCGGGGGGAGCGAGGCCAACAGCTGAATACCGATTCCTTTCTTGAGCAGGCGTTCCCAGAGACATGGGTGCTTAAGCAAGCAATTGAATTGGACGTTGGACGTTCGATGTTGAGCGTTCAACGTTCTCTCCCCTGACACCGAAAACCTGAAACCTACCTCCTGAACTCCGCCCCTTCTTCTACTCTTCCTCCCGCTTCTCAAATCGGTCGCAAGAATCCGTCGCTTCGACCTCTTTCTTGTGGACACCGCACCATTGTGTGAACGGGTTAACTACGTAGTGGGCGCAATAACGGCACAGACGCCGCCCTTCCGCTTCCTCAAACACCTGTACGGCGGCGGAACGGTCCGCCTCCGTGAATACCGCCGGGCGCTTTGCTTCCTTGAATGGAACGTCCGCCTCCGACGCGAACGTATGACCACAGGCCGCGCAATGCAGAGACTCGCCCGTCCGCTTGAAGCCGTCGTATACCGGCCGACGCACCAGCAAGCTCTCCGCACCGCATGCCGTACAGGTGATCGCTATGGACTTCCGATCCGTCATATGCCCTTCTCTATCACAGGACCCGCCCGACGGAAAGCCCGGAGCCGTTCAGGCTTTCCGTCGGGCGCATCTTATTCGCTGTACCTATTCTCCCGCGCCCTGTATGCTGCATTCCGCTTCAAATTGGTCGCAAGGGAGTTGTCGCTGATGGAAGATAATACGCACCGTCTGTTTGCCGGGCTGACGCGACGCCGCTGGACAGGCCTCATTCTGGCGTGGATAGCGGTGATCGTCATGTTTTCCGTGCTGTATGTCACCGCACGCCGCGCGGTGATTGATGAGATTCGTCATCACGCCATGGGAGTAGCCATTGCGGTGGCGGCCGGCATCGATGCAGAAGACATCATGCAGATCCATTCCCCGGAGGATATGGAGAAAGCGGCATTTAGACGCATCCAAAAATTCATGGATCGCGTTTCGATCAAGAATCCGGACGTCCAGTATATTTACACCATGCGTCGCAGCTTGGCGCCTGACGCGGCCATCACCGACTACGAATTCGTTGTCGATGAAAGCGCGCGCGATCGTGACGGGGACGGTATCATTTCCGAGGAGGAAATGAGCGAAGATCCGGGCTCGCCCTATGACGCCGAGCCCTGGCCCCAACTGGTGGCAGCCTGGTACCAGCCCACCGCCGATACGCGCATCCAGCCCGATCCGCCGTATCCAGACCTCATGTCCGGCTACGCCCCCATCACTGATGAGGAGGGCCATACCGTCGCCGTCGTCGGCGTAGACATCACAGCCGATACGGTAAAGGAGAAGCTGCTTGCGATTCAGATCGCCTTCGTCCTGGTCACCCTGCTGATCATCATTCTCATCACCTTGGTGGTTAGTTTGTATTATCAACAGAAACAGGCGTTTGAAGAAATCAAGCGTCTGAGCGAGGAGTTGGCCAGCCGTAACGATATGCTGCGCGCTTCCAACAAGGAATTGGCCGCGTTTAATGAACGGATGAAGGAGGACTTGAAGCTGGCGCAAACGGTCCAACTCGGCTTTCTTCCGAATTCGTTTCCACGCCAGGACCGGCTCGCCTTTGATAAGTTCTATCTTACGTCGGACATCCTGGGGGGCGACCTGTACGACGTCTTCAGCCTGGATCATGATCATGTCGCCATGTACATGGCCGACGTTTCAGGCCATGGCGTGAGCGCCGCCCTGATCTCGGGTTTACTCAAGATGGCGGTGGCGTCGGTGAGGGAAAAAGGAGGG
>SKZA01000294.1 GCA_007127595.1 Kiritimatiellia bacterium | reverse complement strand
TCGACGCAGGATACCAGTATCAATCTAGGTGGCGTGCTGGGCACATTGGAAATGGCAGACGTCCACCATGCCATTACGGACCTGCTCTACACCGCCAATATCCTGCATATCGGTCGCCATACATCCGAAGGCTGCGGCCGCGTGATCACAATACCCTCACATGGGCCTCCTGCTGACAACGAACTTCCGGTCGACGAGGAGTGGTAAGCGAAACGCGCAACACATATGCCATGCTCGTCGAGGGCAAATCCCTCGGCGTCCGAATTATGCCGCCGATAAGGCGGGTTAAGGCAAACTGACCATGCCCTTGTTGACCGGCAGGTTGCGTCGGAAAGATGCCGCTGGCTTCGCACAAGCGAATGATTTTCACGTTTGTTCACAATTCTCCCGGAAACGATTCGCCCCCCTTCCTTCTTTATGTCGTACGGACAATCAAGTAACAAAGGCAACATCTATGAATACCGAAACACAGGAAGCGAACGCGAACGGATTCCGGACTACTCAAAGGCTCCGCAGGGTTATCCGGCCCGTTATTCGAGGCATCAAGCCCATCGTTCGGAAGGGATACGAACTAAGCGTCACCTATCCCGAGATAGCGCTATTTGCCGGAGCGGGTTACTGGCTTGGCAGCAAGCTGGACGAAACGCCCGTTCTTGGGAGAGCAACCGGAGGCAGTGCAAAACTCATACTGGCATCGGCCGGCGCAATCTATGGTTACAATCGAGCCATCCTGCGACGAACACTGAAAGTTGCAGAAAATGGCGTGCGTGATGCCTTCCGGGAAAGGGTGTAAATGAACAAGGGAAAGAGGTTCATGCGTACGGCCGTCAAAAAGGTGAATAACACGATACGCCCCGTTATCCGTCGGGGAAGAGAATATGCACAACGCCATCCGGCCGAGCTGGCAGGTGGTATGGCTGGATATAGTCTTGGCGTTCTCATTGAGCGTATACCTCTCGTGGGACCCGTAACGGGCCCGGTGCCCCGGCTGACAGGCTTCGTGATTGGGGCCGTGATCGGCCATTGTGTTCATCAAGCCTGGGAGGAAGTGATGGCAGAGGGTAGCCATGAAAGAGTACAAGAGACCAACCGCCTGCTGGCGTAACCAGTCACACTGCGAAAGGCCTCATATGCCCGACCCCGACAATACCAAACGCATCGAATACGAAATATCGCACCAGGATATGCTCGAGGCTACGATCCGGGCCATGTGCCGATTTTCGGAGACGAAACGCATGAATGCGACTCAGTCGGCATACAAGGCGATTCTGGTCGCATCCGTGACACAGATTGTCATGACGCTGTTGGACCGTCCAGTACTGCTAAGTCTATTATGGTCGGCTACGCTCGGCGTGATTGTTGCGTGCACGGTTTGGATTAACTTCCGCCGCAATGCGATCAAAGAAGCCACGCGATACGTAGACAGCCTTTATGCCGAAGGGGAAAGCAACCGGGCAGCTCTTGCATGGTCCGCGTCGGGGATATGCCTAACCGACACCGAAACCAATCACGATTTCTCGTGGCGCGACCTCATGTTGATACGGGACGACCCCGACTATCTTGAGTTTATATCGCCCGATGAAACATATTTTATCATTCGGAAAAAATGGTTTCCCGCCGCAGAACTATGGTGTCAATTCAGAGATGCGGTTAGGCAATACATTTGGGAGAAGGATCTGCGATGAGCACCCTTGCGATTCAAACTAAGACCACAAGCGCAGCCGCCATAAAACGGCGTGGCTCTTCAGGATCCGGCAGTCAGGCATCATAATTAACCGGGCTCAATCTGCGCATTCCGCTTCCGCCAACGCTGCACCGACAGAGATACCAACAGCCAGTCCGGTCAATAAATATATAAAATACAGCATAATCTTCTCCCGATTGCTGGAAGAAACGGCGAGGAGGATGTTTTTCCGGATAACGCCGGAATTCCGAGCCGGACCCCGCTTCTATTCCTGCATGAGCAAAGCCACTTACAAACCACCAACGCTTGAGCAATGCCTCTCCAATACCAATTTGCAGCGGGCGGCCGCGAAGGTGGCAAGCTACTATCGGACGCAGAACTATCCCTATTCACCCGACCGGGCGTTTCCGGCCCTTATGGAGGATGGACTGGCTGACTCCTTGCGCACAGCAGTACTGGACGGGAATTACGCGTTTCAACCTCTGCGCCCCTATTGGACACCAAAACCGAATAATCGCGGCACACGGATGGAGAGCATGTCTTCCGCCATGGACCGCATACTGATTCAGGCATTGTTCAACCAACCCGGCCATGCCATACAACGGGTACTTTCCGCAACAGCCGCGGTCGATAACCGCGTAGTTGCGCCGGCCTACCGGTTCACGCGCCCCCATTCGCCCTATACCTACAGTTATTGGCCAGCAGATTACCGATCCTACCGCGCTCAAGCACGGCGCTATGCCCGGAAGTGGAGCAAGGGAGTCGCCCTGCATCTGGATATACAGAACTTCTATCCATCCATCCGCATCGATCGATTGAAGACGCTGCTTCGTCCCTGGTTTGCAGACGATGTTTTTGAATTGGTTGCGCAATATCTTGAGTTCCAGACCGTCACGGAAACGGGTGAAGTGATCCCCTATCTGGCTGGCCTGCCGATTGAAGAGCCCGTTTCGCGTTTGTTGGCAGGCGTCTATATTCAGGCGCTGGACCACTATGTGCTGAATGAATTGAATGTGGACTATGTCCGTTATGTGGACGATATGATCGTTTTTATGCCGGACAGCGACACAGCGGAACAGATTAAGAATAAGATCTCCCGATTTCTGGCGCTTCATTTGGGTGTATTCATCAACGAGGCCAAAGCGGATATCAAACCCTGCCCGGAATTCATGAGCAAGTCCGAGGCCGCGTTTAGCCGGCGGTTATCCGTATTGAATACACAAGTGATGATGACGCCCTTCATGCCGGCAGCGCATCGAGTGGAGCTGGTCGGAGAATTACGTTCCTTGGTGCGCGATATGCCGTCCCCCAACCTGCCACCGGATCAGCCCAAGTCCCGTATGCTTTTGCGCGGCGCAAAATTCGGAGCCTGGCGCCTGGCCAGGGTGCAGGCCGAGGAGTGTACAACAGACATCAGCGTGTTGCTGTCGGATGCCCGTACCCGCATGATCAGTGCCGTCGCGCTGGCCCACTTTGGTACTCCAACCGCCGCATCCGCCTTGCAGAACTGGCTGAATCAAGCGCACGCAGCACTACTTCCGTTTGAGCGGGTACAAATTGCCGGCGCACTGGCGCGCAACAATCTACTGATGGGCTTTCGTCAATTCGATGCCTACGCAGCAAACGACGCGATGCTTCGGGCCATTCTAGCGCAATGCCCGCGGAGCGCACAGCACGTTGCAGAATCCCTTGCGGATCCCGTTCCTATGGTGCGTCGTGCCGGACTGATTGCCTGTTGGAAAGCGAAGCGGTGCTATCCGTCCTGGACGCAACTTCAGCGGGCTGCGCGGACGGAGCAGGATCGAGACTCTATCATATTGTTCATTCGCCTGTTGGCGGAATACGGCCCCCGCGCCCGCAAGCAAATCGTCGCATGGACGCGTCACCCCGATCCTCTCGTGGCGGCAATGGCCGCCGCGGTCAAAACACTCGAGCCTGGGCAAGATCTCGCCGCCGACAAAATGATGGCAGATGGGCAAATGAAAATAATATCGGAATAACGGTCAGCAACACGCTTCTACTATACATGAACCACAAGACCAAATATCAGGAGATCAAATCATGTCCTCACTAAACCACGTCATCCTCATGGGCGGCTTGACCCGTGACCCCGAACTACGGCACACGGCAGGAGGCACGGCGATCACGAAGCTCAGTCTGGCCGTATCGGAACAGTACAAGAACAAGGCGGGTGCAAACGTCGAGACGACCTGTTATGTGGACATTGATGCCTGGGGGCGCTTGGGCGAGAATTGTGCGCAATATCTGGCCAAAGGATCGCCCGTGCTGGTTCAGGGCAAGTTGCAGTTCGAACAGTGGGAGGCCAAGGACGGCACCAAGCGGTCGAAATTGTCCGTGCGGGCCGCGGACGTGCAGTTTCTCGGCAAAGCGCCTGCTGCGGAGGCGGCATCTGAACAACCGCCCGCTGCCGAACCATCCACACCCCCAAAAG
>SKZA01000293.1 GCA_007127595.1 Kiritimatiellia bacterium | reverse complement strand
TGAAGACCGGGTTCGTATCCAGCATCAGAAGCATACGCACGTTGCCGGCATCCATTTCATCGACCAACTCGCGCAAAGCAGCGTGCTGATCTTCTGGACGCGCCTCGACGGGTTCGACATAGGACAACGTGTTGCCGGCGCTGTCCAAGGCCGCATTGATGGCATGGACAATGGCATGCACGACGGCCGGTTGGCGCTCGCCGACGACGACCAACCCGGCGCCGCGATGCGCGCTCAAGTCGTCGGCGACTGTCTTCACCCACTCGGTTTGTTCATCGGTCAGGTCCGCGCCGGGCGCGTCGATACCGAGTTCGCGCGCCAGCGCGCGCACAAACGATTCAATGTCCACGCTGCGCATCGGTAACCGATGATCCGCGGTCAGGCCGGTCACCGACGGCACACTTTCGACCGTGTAGAGCCTGTTCATTTTCGTGCCTTCGACGGCCACGTTGCGGCGCGTACTGAAATCGCGCGCATAGCGCACGTGGCCGGGCCCTTCACCGAGGAAATCCGCGTCCAGCGCCAAGACCACATCGGCTTTGTCGAAACGATAAATCGTGTCCACGTACTCGCCGAACGCCTGTTTTGAGCCGGCGCGCGTGTTGTCGCGGCTGACCGCCTCGTACTGTACCCACTTCGCGCGCGGGAACTTGTCGAGCACGGCGTTGATCATGTGCGCCTGCGACGGCGAGGTGATCGTTTCGGTAAGGATACGCAAGCCGGCGCCCTGCACGTTCGCCTGCGCGGCGAGTTGCGCCTGCAAGGTGTTGCGAAAACTCGACCACGAACTGTCTCGCCCCTGGCTCTTGACCGTTTGTGATCGGTCGGGGTCGTAGAGGCCGAGTACGGACGCCTGCGCGATCGCGTCGGACGAGCCGAGACTGGCCGGATGGTCGGGGTTCCCTTCGACCTTGGTCGGGCGACCCATATGACTTTCCGCCAGAAGGCCCATCGCATAGCCGCCTAGCGGCATGGCCGTGGCAAAGTAAGTGGATGTGCCCGGCACAAATTCTTCCGGCGCACGAACATACGGCACAATGCGTTCGGTCGGCTGACGCGTACAGGCCGTGAGACCGGCCATGGCCAGCGACGCGCCCATTAACTTCAGGAATACGCGCCGATCGACCGTGCCTGCGTCCGGGGCAAGACGCGGAAATTCCTTGGCCATGAGTTCAGTGAATTCCGGATTCTCCGAAAGCTCTTCGAGGCTTTGCCAGAACGCGTCGCCTTCCTTACCGGCGAGTCGATCGCGCACGTCGGTCAAATCGAGACGGCGTTCGGCCTCCTCCTTAAAGACGATCTCCTGACGTTCCCGTTCAGGATCCTCACCTTTCGGAGCCAGAATCGTCGCCCGCTGACCGGGCCGCTTCCCGTTCAGCAGATCTTCGCGTGTGAACTCTGTTTCCTGCGGTTTCATCGATGGCATATCCAGCAATCCATAAGCCGATGATTATGGGTTTTGACCTTGTATTCCTCGACCAGATGTTTGCCGAGTTCGAGTTGTTCCTTCGGCGGCTCGTACGCCATGTTAAAGACTTCTTCGCGCGGACGAATAAACTGTTCCGGCTCGCGGTGACATTCCAGACACCACTTCATGAACAGCGGCTTTTCCTTCCATACGAGCGGCATTTCGTCGACCCGCCCGTGACACGTGGCGCAGCCGATACCCTTGTTCACGTGGGCGGAGTGATCGAAATAGACGTGGTCGGGCAGATCGTGCACGCGGGTCCACTTGATCGGTTCGCCCGTTTCGTAGCTTTCAATCACGGGCGCCAAGGCGGGGGAATCGGCCCATACCATGGAATGACAGGTCATGCAGACGGTGGTCGGCGGAATGTTGGCGAAGGCCTGTTCTTCGACCGTGGTATGACAGTATCGGCAGTCAATGCCCATGTTGGCATGGTGCTTGTGGCTGAAGGCGACGGGTTGCGGGCGGGCAACCCCGGTCAGGCGAACATAAGACGATCGATGGACCGTGTCCAAGGTCGCCAAGGCGGCGGCCACGAAGAAGACGCCGAGCACGATGCTCAACTTCGCAATTGTATTCGCCCACGGGCCAAAGACCTGCGCCATCTAGAAATCCTTATATATTCATCAGGGCGAGATCACTCAACCTGATCCGACAAAATCAAACGGGGAAACCGCCACTACAGATTCCTCCATCCGCAAAAAGATGATGCGACTATAGAGAGAGTTCCGATGCTTGGCAACCGTCTTTGAAAAAAATCGGCGGGAACGCCTTAAGGGAACGGAATGAGGCGACCATCTGGAGGGACGACCTTCCGCCTTCGTTACACTACGGTGTGACGCGCCGTGTCGTCCCGTTCCTGGTCCGGATCATGTTCGGACGGGACGGAGCCCGTCCCTCCATGGGCGTCTGCAAACGGATTTGGAGGGACGACCTCCGTGTCGTCCCGTCATCTCCATTCGATCGGATAGATGGTTCCCTTATAGGGCCAATCCATCCAGTTCGTGACGAGATTTTTTCGCACAGGATTCATGCGCACGTAGAACAGCTTCTCCTCATAATGTGTTCTGGACCGCATTTGCGTATCCCAGAAATCTCGTTGCCAGAGTTTCTGGTGTAAACCTGTCTGTGATGAAGCTGCGGACGGGACGGAGCCCGTCCCTCCATGGATGTGTGCAGGCGGATCTGGAGGGACGACCTCCGTGTCGTCCCGTTCCTGGTCCGGATCATGTTCGGACGGGACGGAGCCCGTCCCTCCATGGGCTTGGGCAGGCGGATTTGGAGGGACGACCTTCCGCCTTCGTTGCACTACGGCGTGACGCGCCGTGTCGTCCCCGTCTTCGTCGACAGGGCAGCGGCTCGCAATACGACTCTTCCAGAATTCTACCCACTCACGCAGGCTGGGCATGGGAATGCGACCGGGAGCACAAAATAGATGAATGTGATCGGGCATGATCACGTAGTGCCCGACACGCCAGAAATCCGCAGCAAACCAAATTTCTCGACACACGCGATGCCCGTCGGGACACGCCAACACGGCTCGTCGATCTTTCGTGCATACATTGACCTGCAAGATGATCGGCTGATTGAAGCGTTCAAGCGGCGCGGGATGAACGGGCCGCCGACGGTCGGGCAACTTGTCCTCGCCGGATCTCATACCCGGAGTATACGGACTCGCTTAGCCTACGTCGATGCGCAAGTGAGGGACGTGTGCATTTCTGACTGGAGGGACGACCTTCCGCCTACGTTGCACTACGGCGTGACACGCCGTGTCGTCCCGTTCCTGATCGGGACCATGTTCGGACGGGACAGAGCCCGTCCCTCCATGGGCGTGTGCAAACGGATCTGGAGGGACGACCTCTGTGTCGTCCCGTTCCTGGTCCGGATCATGTTCGGACGGGACCCTCCGTAGGCGGGCAGGCAGGAGCCCGTCCCTCCATGGATGTATGCAAACGGATCCGGAGTCCCGGTCCTGCCTGCATCATGATTCCGCAATTAGACGAACCGGATATTGCTGAAACACCGTGTCCGTCGTGGCCACTTCCCAACCGTGCAGGACCGCATGCGCAATGAGCAGGCGATCAAACGGATCGCGATGGATTGGCGGAAGGCGGCCCAACATGAAGATGCCTTCGTCTTCGATCGATGCGCGCCGGAAACCGGTTTCGGAAACCGCCTTGGAAAGAAAGGCGGAAGGCGGCTTGGGCAAGGTCAATTTCCCCAAGTCGTACTTTATCTGTATCTCCCAAAGAGACGCTTGATGGAAAATCCAATGCGCCTCCCCCGAGGTGGCCAATTTCTTGAGCGCGTCCGGCAGGGCGGGGTCATCCAACAATGCCCAGAGCGCAACGTGTGTATCGGCAAGAATCGTTCTCACGTCTCCGACTCGCCGTAGAAGGACCGCTCCCATTCGCGCAGGGGCTGGTTGAAGTCGTCAGGGACCGTAAACCGCCCCTTCAGAACACCCAATTTCAAGGGAACCGGGGTGTCGGAAGTCGTAGCAAGGCCACGTAATTCCGCAACGGGCCGATTCCGCGCACAGAGAATGAAACGCTTCCCCCGCGCGGCCTCACTGACATACCTTCCCAAATGGGCTTTGGCCTGGCTGACATTGAGATTCATATTATAAGACTACTACTAGACTAGTATATGTCAAGTAACTCAATGCACCTAATGGATTCCTTGATGATTCGAAACAG
>SKZA01000010.1 GCA_007127595.1 Kiritimatiellia bacterium | reverse complement strand
TATTGATGAAACGCCTCATGATAAACAACGCTCGCAATACGGGCGCGGCGTTCGAGCTCACTGCCCCACTCGAAAGGGCGAATCACCAGTTCCCTGCGGTTCGGCATCCATACGCCCCCCGTCGCCCGATGCTCCTCGCCCACATAGCGCACGTAATCTTCTGCGTCCGCGAATACGCGCACCAGGCTCACGGCCTCGATGGGTTTACGCGGGGGGAACATCTGTTCGTAGACAGCGCGAATGGCTTCGAGATCCTCCTGCAGACGTTGCACGAACGAACGTCGTCCGCCACGCAGGTCGGAGACCAACAGGTAATTCGGGGTTTCTACAAACCACCAGCCCGGCAATCCGCGGATACTGTTGATGGCGCGTTCGCGACTTTCCAGAAAAGCCGCTGATCGATCTCCGTCCCCCTGCGTCAAACCCGCCGCTTGAAATTGCGCCGCCGCGCGGGTTGCGGGGTCTTCTGCTTTCGTCATGGTGGCCAGCGAGCCGATGAAATCCTGCTCGATCGATCGAGCCACCGCATCGGCATCCATCCCTATCGGCAGTTCAAACAGGGCCACAAACCATTGATCGGGGTCCACGCCGTGAATGTTCTGGTTAAAACGGAACACATAGCCGAGCCGCGTCCGTTCGCCGTGCGCAAAATCTATGGCCAGGACCGTATCGAGCCGCGGGCCGGGCCGAATCCCGCGCGGCTCGCCCATGGGCGCGACACCGGCGAATACGGATAACCATTGTTGCAATTCGTCCACGGTTTGCGGCGGTTGTGGTTGATGCTCCGCCATCGCTTCCGCGTACTCATCGCGCGAAGCGTGTTCGCGCGGGAACGGAGGAGGCTTCGGTCCCAGCACGCCCATCACCAATGCCATTCCGGACGAATCCTCCCAGCGACCCAAATAGACGCTGGGATACCAAAGATCGCGGGGATCGAAGCGCTCAAGCGATGAACCGTCCCGCATGCGGTAGTAATACACCGTCGGTTGCGGCAGACCTACCGGTTCCGCCCCGCGCATGACCTGAAACGTCAACCCTTCGACCGGCACCTCTGCGGTGGCCGCAAACGTCACTCCCCGCCCGCGCTGCGCTTCGGCCGTCAGCGCGAAACACAAAAGGACACCTACCAGCCCCGCTCTTGCGAGATCGGCAACGGCCAACCTGTATTGCATCGTCCACATGACACCACTATACCGCTCCGTTCCGAATAGCACATCCGCTTTCCCCAGTGCGGCCAAAAGGCGTGGGCCCAACGTCTCAAGACCATGCGCAAGGCCGGCAGGATGATTCGCGCGCTGCAGGTCGACTATTCGGCGAAGTGACAAGCCGACCTTTGGCCCGGCCGAATCTCGCGCCACTCGGGAATCTCCACACGACAGCGGTCCTGCGCCATCGGACACCGCGGATGAAACGGGCAACCCGGAATCTTTCGCGTCGGCGACGGCACGTCGCCTTTCAATACGATACGGTCCGACCCCTCATTCCGCGCCTTCAACCCTTTCTCCACATCGGGCACAGCCGATAACAGCGCTTGCGTGTACGGATGCGTCGGGCGCGTGAAGATCTCTTCCGGCGTACCCGATTCCACAATCTTGCCGAGATACATGACAAGAATGCGATCGCACACGTACCGCACGACAGCCAGATCATGCGCGACAAACAGGTACGCCAGATTCATTTCCTGTTGCAGATCCTTCATCAGGTTCAGAATCTGGACCTGCACGGACACGTCCAGCGCGGAGACCGGCTCATCGGCAATAATCAACTTCGGATCCACGGCCAACGCGCGAGCAATACCAATACGCTGACGCTGCCCCCCGCTGAACTCGTGCGGATAACGATCCATGTATGACGGGTCCAATCCGACGGCTTGAAACAGTTCCTGCGCGCGCTTACGACGCGACGCCCGGTCGCCCATCCTGTGCAGGCGCAAGACCTCCTCAATTGCGCCGCCCACAGACATACGCGCATTGAGCGATCCATACGGATCCTGAAAGATCATCTGTACGTTCTTCCGGTACGCGCACAAATCCCGATCCTTCATCGGCGCAATGTCCTGTCCGGCAAAGTGAATGCTACCCGATCGTACGGCCACGAGCCGCATAATCGCCCGGCCCAACGTCGTCTTCCCGCATCCGCTTTCGCCCACAAGCCCGACACTTTCACCGGGTTGAATGTCGAACGTGACCCCGTCCACCGCGCGCACCGGCGCGCGTTCCTTGCCGAAATAGACGCGCAAGTCTTCCACCTTCAACAGGGCGCCGTTCTGTTTCGTTGCGCTCATGATCCGGACAACTCCCGCCAGAAATGGCAACGCGAGGCATGCGCCGCATCCACCCGCTCCAAGGCCGGTTCCTTTTCCTCGCATATCGCCTGCCGCAACGGACAACGCGGATGAAAGCGACAGCCCGTCGGCAAACGAGCCGGATTCGGCACGACGCCCTCAATACCTTTCAAGCGCTCATTGGTCCCGCTCAAACGCGGCACGGCATCCAGCAGGCCCCGGGTGTAAGGGTGCCGCGGACGTGTGAGCACCTCCTCGGTCGGACCCGACTCCACGATGCGCCCTGCATACATGACATAAACGCGATGTGCCACGCCGGCCACCAAGCCAAGATTGTGCGTAATCAACAACACCGCCATGCCCAACTGATTCTGGAGCGACGTCAACAACTCGAGAATCTGCGCCTGAATGGTTACGTCCAACGCGGTGGTCGGTTCATCGGCCACGAGCAACTTGGGATGACAAGCCAACGCCATGGCAATCATCGCGCGTTGTTGCATGCCGCCGCTCATTTCGTGCGGATACACGTGCGCGCGCTCCTCGGGATCGGCGATTCCGACCATGCGCAACAAGTTCACCACTTCCTCGCGTACCTTCACGTCACGGCGATGCAGGCGTAACGCTTCCGCAATCTGATAGCCGACCCGAAAGACAGGATTCAGCGAGGCCGACGGATCCTGAAAGATATATGATATTTTATTGCCCCGCAGATCGCGTAGCTCATCCTCATTCATCTTCAATACGTCCCGCCCCTCGTAAAGCACTTCGCCGCCCGCATACAGGCCGGGCGGTTCGGGGACCAAGCGGGCCAGCGCCAGCGAAGTGACGCTCTTGCCGCAACCGGATTCGCCCACGACAGCGACGGTTTCGCCCTGTCCAATGGTCAGATCGATCCCGTCCACGGCGCGCACGGGCCCGCCTTCCGCGTCGAAATGCACGCGCAGGTCTTTGACCTCGGCTAAAATGTTGCTCGATTGGGTCATGTGGATGTCCAGGCGATGTTTGTGCAATCGACACCGGTCCGCGCGAGCGCGGCCCCTACGAGCGAAGACCGCTTCTTGTAGGGGCTTCGCTTGCGAAGACCCGGCGCGCGGTCCGCGCAAGCGCGGCCCCTACGAACGCCATCCTCCGCTTGCCGTAGGGGCTTCTCTCGCGAAGCCCGCTGATATTTTGTCAGATACGTTCTCCTTATCTTCATTGCCGCCCCGTCCTCAAACGCGGATCGAGCGCGTCGCGCAAGGCGTCGCCCAACAGGTTAAAAGCCAGCACGATAAAAAACAGCGCCGTGGTCGCCGCGGCCATTTCCCACCAGACGCCGTGCCAGAGGCGGAGTCGCGCGTTGCTGATCATGATGCCCCAGGACGGTTCGCCCTGCGCGCCGATACCGAGAAAGCTCAGGAACACCTCCGTCCCGATCGCCGCGGGGAACATGAGTGTAAAGGTCACAATGACGACGTGAAAGACGTTGGGCAGAATGTGGCGGAAGATGATACGGGCGTGACTCAATCCCAACGCGTGCGCCGCGGCCACGTAGGGCCGTTCGCTGTGTTTGATCACTTCACCGCGAATGAGACGGCATAAGCCCACCCAGATGGTGAGCCCGATGCCGAGATATACGCCCAACAGGCCACGTCCCACGACCATGGCGATGGCCAGAATGAACAATAAGCCCGGGATCGCGGCGAAGGTGGAATAGAGCCACACGATGATATCGTCCGTTCGCCCGCGAAAATAGCCCGCAAGGCAGCCGAGAATTACGCCGATGGGAATCGCGATGAGCGACACGACGATTCCGACCATGTAGGCGATGCGCGTGCCCTGGATCAGGCGCTGCAAGACGTCACGCCCCAACCCGTCCGTGCCCAGTGGGTGACGCTTCAATTCGCGCAATCCGCCGCC
>SKZA01000193.1 GCA_007127595.1 Kiritimatiellia bacterium | reverse complement strand
TTCCAAACCCAGGTACTTGGCGCGGGCCCCGGTGGATATGATCACCGTCGCGGCCTCGATGGTTTCCCCGCCGTCGAGATGAATCTTGTGCGCGCCGGGCTCAAAATCGACGCTCTCCACCATACCGGTTTTGTAACGCGCACCGAATCGTTCAGCCTGCTTGCGCATGATATCCATGAGTTCCGGGCCCATAATGCCGTCCACAAATCCGGGATAGTTCTCCACTTCGGTTGTGGTGGTCAATTGGCCGCCCGGCTCGAGGCCTTCGATTACCAGCGGTTCAAGATTTGCGCGCGCGGTATAGAGCGCGGCGGTCAATCCGGCCGGGCCGGTTCCTAATATGATCACTCTTTCCATGTTGCTTCCTTCACCCAGGCCCTTCCACCTTTTCTGTCTTTCCGTGTTTATCCGTCGCCCGTTTGATCAGGTAATATCCGACCGCCAGGGTCACGACCATCAAGGCGATGCCCACCAACGTCATCGGATCATACTCTTCGGGCTCCATCACAATAATCTTTCGCGCCACGGCGATCATGGCCACGAGCAGTACAACCTCTACATGGACCACGCGCTCGTTGAAGTACACCTTGATGGTGTCCAGCAATTCGATGCCGATCAGCACGAGCATAAACACGCCGAACAGGTCCAGCAAATCACCCAGATCCAGCACGAACCACGGCGGCTTGATCATGGCGATAATAATCTTCCGCCCCAACTCGACCGTCGACAGGATCAGCACCGTCGCCATCATGATGATCAGCAAGTACACAATCAGGCGTTCGGCGTTTTTTGCCATGCGCTGTACTACGGAACGGGCCATGTGTTCCTCCTTGCGGGGTTTTCAGCCCGCGCTGGGTCCCTTGCCTCACACATGCCCGCAAGGCTACTGGAAGCCCTGCAAAACGTCAACGCGGCCAACGGTCCATTCTCCCCATACATCGGACGGACAAGAAATAGGACAAAGACCAGGTAATCATCCGTGCAAATCCGTGTCATCCGTGGTTCCCTCTTCAATTGGTTGCGGCTATCCCGCGCTGCGCGATGCGTGGTCGTTCCTCGTTGGAAGCGGGTCGATGAAGGGTATCCGATTACATCTGGCGATGAAGCGTCATACCCGCCTGAACGGCCGTCGCGGAATTGACGAGGCCCCCGCAACTCTTTATGCTCTTGTTAAACCGATCATAACCAAGCTGCCCATTTATCATCACGGGAGACCGTTCATGCCCGAACAAGACATGTTGCGCGAAATCTTTCGCATGCAAAGGGAACTCAACGCGCGTATCGGCGTGCGTCCGGACGACATGAGCGAGGAAGAACAGCAGACCTGGACCCTGAACTATTGTCGCGCCCTCTCCCAGGAACTGGCCGAACTCACCGACAGCGTGCCGTGGAAGTGGTGGGCCAAGTACCAGACGTTTGACAAGCAGAACGCCCGGGTCGAAGTTGTAGATATGATTCACTTCGTCGTCTCGCTCGCGCAGGTGCTCGGATTGAGCGCGGACGACGTGTACGACCTCTATATGAAGAAGAACGAGGTGAACTTCAAGCGTCAGGATACCGGCTACGCGGAGAAGGATGAGAGCGACAACAAGAATCTAACGGTGTAGAGGAGGGTGTTCGGTGTTCAGTGTTCAGTGTTCAGTGTTCAGGGGAGTCCGGGTTAATGGATGGACGAGCTCTGTCTCGTCCTCTTAGATGCAAACGGGTCCATTCGGGACGACACAGAGGTCGTCCCTCCAGAGGAAAATAACGACGATCATATGTCTTGCAGGAGAGCAGCTATGAAAATGATCATGCGATATTTTATCCCCGCCGCCGCCGTGCTGATGTGGGGGGGGGGCATCGCCGAAGCGCAACAGCGCCCGCAATGGCCGCCGCCGGCAGCCCATGAAGTCTTTGAGCAGCGGGCGCAAGAAGCGGCTTCAGATGAGACGCCGCGCATCCCGAATCGTTTTCTCACCCGCTCGCGCGGCTATGAGCAGGCCCTGGAACTGCAAGAGGCCACCGGCGCCGACATCTTTCTTTACATCAAACACAATTCCCCGCCCGGCGCGCGCGGTCTGTGCAACTGGTGGGAAAACCGCGGGATGCGGGCCGGCAACGTCCAACGGCTGCTGCGTGATTACATCAAGGTGGAATTGACGCTACCTTCGGATCGCGAGACACGCGAGATCGCCGAACAATTCAACCTCTGGGAAGGGCCGACGGTCGTGATCATTCAGGCCAGCGGACGACGCCGATCTCTCAACGTCTTCGACTGGCCGGGAGGTCGTCCGGAACTCAAATCGCCCGCGGACCTCGAAACGCTTATTCGCGAAAACAGCAGTGCGCGCTACCGAGACGAAGAGAGCTGATTGACGCGAAAGTCTGCGCATGAAAGAGGACGCTCACCCCCTGTGGCATACCCGATCCTCGACGGACGTCGCTAAGGAACTCGACACCCATACGGAGTCCGGCCTGTCTGAGGAGGAGGCCCGGAAGCGCCTGGAAGAGTATGGTCCCAACAAACTACCCGAACAAAAGAAGCGCGGCCCGCTGCTTCGCTTCCTGCTGCAGTTTCACAACGTCCTGATTTACCTGCTCCTCGTGGCTTCCATTGTTGCCGCGCTGCTAGGAGAGTGGATTGAAGCCGGTGTGATCCTGGCTGTCGTAATCATCAATGTTACGGTCAGCTTTATTCAGGAAGGGCGGGCTGAACGCGCCCTTGAAGGTATTCGGAAGATGCTTTCCCTGGACGCCGCTGTCGTGCGTGACGGCAAACGGGAACGGGTTGACGCCGAGCAATTGGTTCCCGGCGACATCGTCCGATTACGCTCTGGCGACAAGGTCCCGGCCGACCTGCGTCTACTTGAGGTCAAAAGTCTGCGCGCGGAAGAATCCGCGTTAACGGGCGAATCGGAAGAGGTCGAAAAGGCGACCGACCCCGTCGAAGAAGACGCCGTGCTGGGCGACCGCACGTGTATGGCCTTTTCCGGCACCACCATCACCTATGGTGAAGCCCTCGGCGTGGTTGTAGCCACAGGCACACACACTGAACTAGGTAAGATCAACCGAATGATCAGCAAGGTAGCCGAACGCAAGACTCCTCTACTCGTCAAAATCGATCGTTTCGGCAAGCTGCTATCCGTCATTATCGTCTCCGTCGCGACCACCTTCTTCGTTTACGGACTGGTCGTGCAAGAATTCGAACTGCAGGAAATGTTTCTGGCAGCGATCAGCATCGTCGTGGCCTTCATTCCCGAAGGGCTACCCGCCATTCTCACGATTACGCTCGCATTGGGCGTACAGCGCATGGCGCGACGCAACGCCATCATCCGGCGACTGCCATCGGTCGAAACGCTTGGATCCGTCAGTGTCATTTGCTCCGACAAGACCGGAACCCTGACCCGCAATGAAATGACCGCCCGCTCCGTCGTCACAGCCGACGCCGCCTACGAGGTGGAAGGCTCCGGCTACCGTCCTGAAGGCCGCATCCGGCGCGACGACGAAGACGTCGAGCCGGACGACGAACCCACCCTGCTCAAACTGTTACACGGCATTCGCGTCTGCAATGACGCGCGCATCACCGAGAGCGAGAGCGGCGACTGGAAGGTGGACGGCACGCCGACGGAAGGCGCGCTCATGACACTCGCTTACAAGGTGGGTTTGCGCGACGTCGACCTTAAGCGCATCGATCATGTGCCGTTTGAATCGGAGCATAAATACAAGGCGACATTGAACGAACAGGACGGCGAACGCATGACCTTCCTCGTCGGCGCGCCCGAACGCGTACTCGAACGATGTGACCGCATGTTGACACGCGAAGGCGACAAGGACATGGATCGCGACTTTTGGTCCAAACAAATGGAGAAAACCGCTGGAGGCGGCGAGCGCGTTATTGCCTGCGCCTATCGGCGCGAGGAGAGTCGCACGGACCACATTGAGCATGAGGACTTGAAGGAGGGATTCACATTCCTGGGTATAGCCGGACTCCTCGATCCGCCGCGCGAGGAAGTCCAGGAAGCCATCGAGGAATGCAAGGAAGCGGGTATCCGTGTCATCATGATCACCGGAGACCATGCCATTACCGCGCAGGCCATCGCCCGGCAGCTCGGGATCAAGGCGGATGAAGAGCCCGTCACCGGCGCACAACTTGAACAGATGAGCGACGAAGAGGTTCTGGAGGCGGTAAAGACGCACAACGT
>SKZA01000035.1 GCA_007127595.1 Kiritimatiellia bacterium | reverse complement strand
TATTCGTGTGCGACGAGCTCGCCCCATATACAAGCGGATCATCGTCCGTATCTAAAAAGAGCGGTTCGAGATCAATCATAATCGACGCGCCGCCTTCGATCATCTTCTGAAGGCCGGGCGTGTCTGTCACCTCCGGCGGAGCGTTGTCCGGGTCGACCCGCACCCCGCGCACTTGGACGTTATCAAAGCGGTTGTTGCCCGCCATGCCCCCGTCGGCCTCGTCAAAGGTGATCCTTATCGCAAAGTCCATGTTGTCGCTCACGCCGTCGACCTCGCTGAAGTCGAAGCTCCACTCCTGCGGCGACAGGTTAAAGACCGCATAGGTCTCCCATTCAATCCAGTCCGTACCGTTCGTGGTGAATGAGAGCGTCTGTTCCCCCGCTCCCTGCCCCGAACGCCGGGTCAGATATTCCAACGCAATCTCTTCATATCCCTTTGTCGGCAATGAAAAGATCACTTCCGCTCCCAGCGGATTATTTACCCGCAGGTGCGCCGTCTCAAAATCCTGCGCCGGATCGTTGCGCTCGACCACCGTGTCCGGCCCCGGCAGAATATCCAGGATCCCCCCGCCGACCGTGAACGAAGGCAGCAGGTAATAGACATCGTCTTCGAAATTCCATTCGTGCAGCAGTTCCGCCTGCTCATCCTGCGGTATGGGTTCAAACACGGCATGGATCGCTGTATCCGCACTCAAGTCATAGGTCAATACGGGTTCCGTAGATATCGTTTCCACCGGGCCGCCATCGACCGCCGCCTCCCAATGCACAAAGCGATATCCTTCCTCCGGCCATGCCTCCAACCGCACCGGGACCCCGGGGAAATAGGTGCCCGTCCACGGATACGGCGCGCCGGGATCGGCCAAACCGGACAGACCGGAATTCACAAGCAGGGTATTCACCTGAACCAAGCCTTGGGATGAATCGTTTACGTCCACCGCCAGATCGGCGGCCCCGGGCAAGTCAAAGACCTCCACAATATGTCCGCGCGCATAGGCGGGCCGGAGGTTGGCAAAATCCACCATGGCATCGCTGGGTCCGGCCAGTATTCGCCAACGACTGTTATGCTCGTCGCGATAGGGAGCAACACGAGACTCGAACTCATTGATGAGCGCGAGTACGCGGCCGGGTTCAAAGGTGGAATTGATTTGATCCGCCAACACGTTGATGAAGTGTTCGCGAAACGCCTCACTTTCCAAGACCAGCGCACGAAACAGGCGATTAATATAGGAGGCCGCCGTCCGGTCCACCCAAGGGTAGCCTGACGCCAAATCGACGACACGTTCCAATGTATTGACCGTATGGCTTCCAGCCGGCCCGATACCGAACCCATAATCGGTATCGAATACCAACCAACGCCAGCGTCCGTCATGCCCGCGGGGCGCTTCGGGCACGTAGGCTTCGGTCCGCTTTCGCCATGCGTCCGCGTTGTTGTGCGGCCAATCCCGATTATTGAAATAGATCTGGACAGCGTAATAGAGCGCAAGGTTTTCCACATCCACCCGCTCCCGCACCCATTCGTAATGTCCCGGCTCGGAGAGGTCGTTTTCCTCCGCATAGAGCACGGTCTCCACAAAGTGGCCCCGATCGCTCTCATGGCCATGATCTACTTCTGCACCTCCCCCGGTCAAGATGGCGACTTCATCGTCGTCGATGTCATAGTGGCCCGTAAGATAATGCTGGTCCTGCCGCTCACGAAGATTGATGATGCCCCAATATTCACCGTTGATGAAGTGAATCGCGGGCTCATAGGCCTGAGTATCCAGCGGTAGATGCTCGATCAATCCTTGCATTAGCGCATCGTTGTACATGGTATTCCCCCAATCCTGACCGGACTGGCGCAGGATCAAACGCCGAAAGGCGTCAAGCGGCTCGCCGGGCAGTCCGCTTCGTTCCAGGCCCGGGAAGAGGGCATGGTGGAAGGAGGCGACCTCATCGTAGCGAGCGCGGGCATAGAGCCGTAATGATTTAAAGCGATAAGATCTCGACGTCCCGCCATGAATTCGTACACCGATATTCTGCGCTAGCAGGGGCTCCCCCCCCGCATCAAACATTTCAAGATGAGCCGGCCGCTCCCACTCCACTCCGCGATTAAAGTAATTGGCCGCCCTCGGGTTACTGCTCCAAATCGGGTACGGGTTATCCAATCGCCACATGTCAGATTCCCTGCCGGGAACATAGATCCCTGATTCATAATCGAAAAGGTGTGCTTCGTCGGTAACAATGGAAAGCACGGGCAGCGTATATCGGCTGTCCATCTCCGGGTGAACAAAGTAGCTGTGTGTAATCGATTCGCTCGGGAGATAACCTTCTTTGAATGCGCGCGCACGGACCACGGTGGACTTGAAGATATTATCACCCGGCTCCAGCGTCGAATACCGAAAGCGTGTATTGATAGTTGCCAGCTCATACGGCTCCGGCGATCGATCATCAATCGGCAACGGCTCCTCATAAGCATGCGAACTCATGACGCGCTGCAACAGGGGGCCCAATATCGTGTCGCCCTCATTAAAGGGATAATGATTCTTGTAGCCATAGAACGCCCCATCCACATGCGCCGGATGCGGGTCGGTGCCGTCAAGGGAGTAGTAGATGGTCACCTCGGGATCGGGATGCTCGATCGTCAGATCGAAGGGCTCGTTGTAGAACCCTCCGGCGTGGGACATTTCCGGAGGCGTCTCCAGAATGCCGATGAAGGCCGGACTATCATTCGGGGCCTCGGGCGTCGGTTGATCGAAGAAGTACCAGTCTTCACCCCCGTCGGGTTGCCTTCCGAAGGAGATGTCCATGGGCACGCCTACGGGTCCAACGGAATCGACTTCCACGCCTTCCGCGTTGGAGAGGAACAGCTCATCGCCGGCTGATGTGATCCGGAAATTCGTATGGAGTCGTGCGCGTTTCGCAGAACGCTGTGCCTCATAGATCTCCTTTATGTCCGTCTCCGAGAGGCTATGCGGATAGATGGCAACTTGGGATAGCTCGCCGTCGAAATGACCGGCGTATCCGCTACCGATAAACATATCATTCGTAGACACCGCCGCCGCACTGAAGTCCGCCGGTGCAACCCCCATGAGCGCGCCATTGAAATACCAGCGGACCTTCATCGCATCCAGATCCCGCACAAGCGCCACATGCGTCCATTGCCCCACGGGCAGCGGAGTCGTCGCAGGAACCGCCTGATAAGGCCCGGCAGTCTCTCCCGACGTACCCCAGAAGTAGCGCAACAATCCGTTGGTCTCCAGTGTGATCGCGCCCTCTCCTCCCCACACCTTATCCCATGGATTTTGACGGCCGTCCAAGGAGTCCGGCTTCAGCCACATGGTCAGCGTCATGCTTCCCTCGAGCTCAAATGTCGATGCGTCCGGGATACGGATATGATCGCCGGCCGAACGGTCGAAGCGCATGGCGGCCCCATGCGGCCCCCACGGCGTGCGCGTCGCCCCCAGGACCATTCCATGATGATCGTTTCCGGAGATGTCGAATACGACCGCCTCGTCTTCCTCGTCGAATGGCCAATATGCCGTAATCGGCAGATTCGATGCGACACTATCAATGAGCAGCGACGCGCCCTCGAAGGCTACACGATCCTTGCCTGATGCATAGACCAACAGGAATTCATCCGGGTAAATGGTGGTGTCGGGGAATTGCCACTGTTGCAGATCGGCCGGATCGTCCGAGAGCCCCCACCCCATGAGGTTCACCGGTTCCGTCCCGGCATTATAGAGCTCGACCCAATCCGGATAATCCCCGTCTTCATCCGCAATCGTGGAACCGTTTGAGGCCACGAACTCGTTTATAAGGACATTTTGCGCGGATGCACGCCATGAACCGCCTGCACCCGGCATGAATGCAAACGCGCAAAGAATGAGCGCATGGAGGAAAAACCTGATGTCAAAATCGTCTCTTGTTGAGGATTCAATTATGACAACCATACAGAATGCTGGCCGGAATGCCAACCCCATGAGCAAAAGAAAACCGCCAACTTTATTGGCGGTTTACCCCAAGCTCATGTCTGGCACGCTTTTCAACGCGCGCAGGCGCAATATGTGAGAAAACGATAGACGCTACTTCCGGGCCACGATCCAGTGTTGCGAAACCAGATTATTCCATCGTGGAGCCAAGGCCCGGACATCTTTGAACCCGTGCGCCTTCAGCCCTTCGATCAGTTCCCGCTTGCTGAAGCCGATCTCATGCGTGTTCGAAAGCCGCGCGGTACGATAGGAAATATAAGTGTGCAGGACGTTGGGCTCGCTCGCGAGCACCAACCATCCGTCCGGCTTCAGACAATGATACGCCGACTCTATCGCCTGACGCCAATCGAAGGCGTGATGCAGCGCCTCGAAGACGTACACAACATCAAACTCACCGTCCACGATTTCGCGCACTGACTCCATCGGGCCAACCGCATAACTGACGCGGCCACCGCACCCTTTCGCCTCCAGTGCCGCCACGCGCTTCTGCGCCATGGCGACTTCGTCCGGAGCAATGCTCGTGCCCACTACATGATAGCCCGCCATGCCGAAGAATTCGGCCATCCAGCCCGCTCCACATCCCAGTTCGAGAAATCGGCTTGCCGGGCGCACCCCCAACCCCTCGATCACCCCCCATAAGCGCGAGAAGCCCCGGGCATACTTGAGAAACGTCCGGCTCCCCCAGAACGGCTTCGTCAAGACGGCCGTCTGCTGAATCTCGAGCGTTGTGCCTTCCAGATTCTTCAACTTGTCCATCTCGGCCTGATACGCCTTCTGCTGATCCTCAAAGACGGGAGGGAACACGCCTTGCGCATAATCTCGAAGAATCATGTACGTGCCGACATACAGCTTTTGCCATTTATTCAAAGGCATATTCCAGTGGAGGCGATTTTCCTCATATAAGGCGCGCGCTCGACCAAACAGAAATGATGCCGCGAGCGCGCCGGACATGCGCTGCAACAACGATTGACGTTTTGCTTCGACGTTCTCTTCTATCTTGCGCGTTTCCATATCATGTCTTTTCGCAGGCGGCCATCGCCTCTTCATAGATGGCTAGCAGTTGTTTGTAGTTTTGTTCCGCTGTATATCGCTCTGCGTAGATCCGTCGGCCTTCCGCACCCATTTCGGCCAACTCGCGGGCATGCGTCAACGCCCAGCCGACCTTCGCCTGAAGATCTCCCGCATCCCCCGGACTAAACAGAAGCCCGGACTTCCCGTCTTCCACAAGCTCCTGCATGCTGCCCAACCGGGACGCGATCACCGGGGTAGCGCATGCGAACGCCTCAACGGCTACGCGACCAAAGGTTTCATAGCAGATAGACGGAAAAACAAGAAAGCGCGCGCGCTTCATGAACTCCATCATTTCCTTCGCCGGGCGATTTCCTTCCAGCACAATGCCGGGATTGTCCTTTGTTCGTTCACGTAATGCGTCTTCCATCGGGCCCGTACCGAGGATATGTAACGGGGGCGGATTATCCAGCTTTTCCCAGGCTTCAACCAGCACGTCCAATCCCTTTTCATGCGAGAGGCGTCCCACGAAGAGAGCGATCTCGCGGCGCGCGTCGCCGGGACCCGGATCGGGAGCAACGAAGTTGGGTTTCACGACGATACGCTCTGCCGGCAATCCCCCCTCGATGAACTTTCGACGCGCAAAGTCCGACAATGCAATGTAACGGGTGACCGCCCTGCGCCATGTACCCCTCAACTGGTGCAGATTCAGCATGGCGGCCGTCGTCGCACTGGCGCCGATGTTGCCTCGATAGCATCGATGCACAACGCCCGGCCAATGGGCGCGGGCCGCCAGGCAGTCTTCACACACCCGCCCGTCGCGCAGGAGCTGGCCGCCCACGCAGATCAGGCGATAATTCCGCAGCGTCTGCACGACCGGCACGCCATGCCGGCGCGCGGCATAATAGATCGAAGGCGACATGAGCGGAAAGAAGTTCTGCACATGCATGATGTCCGGGCGGTGCTCGCGAATCATCTTGTCCACCCGCGCATGGCTCTCGCGCGACCAGATCGTGCGTGCCGCCGTGCGGACACTGCCCAGCTTCGCAATGCGCTCGTTGTCTTCCTCGTACGCCATGACTTCGTGGCCGTGTTCGCGCATGAGGTGCATTTCCGCCTCATGTGACACGTCTTCGCCGCCGCGATAAACGTAGCGATTATGTGCGGCCAGAATGCGCATACTGCTTGATATCAAAACGGGCCGGCACTCGCTTCGCCTGAACGTGGCGGACCGCCGGCTTTTCGTCCAACGCGAACGCATAGGCCACATCGACCGGCTTGTAGTGGCCGCGCACCAATCGCTCCGCCCAGCGCCGCTTTTGCCAGAGCCGCTGGATAAGACAGGATTCACGGAAGCCGAATTGTTGCCGGATGCGACGGGCCTCCTCGTCGCTCAACGTCCGGTTCGCGCTGATATTGCCGTCGCGCGCACCGAACAGCGATAGAAATTCATCCACATATACACAGCGCACACCCGCTTCCAACATGCGGATAATCATCTCGCGATCGCCGGCCGACTTGTATGACGGGTCGAATCGCAACAGGCTGCGGTCCCGCAACGACGCGCGGAAGAACATGGCGCATGACGGCCGGTTCAAAAACGTGTGGGCGATCATCCGGGCGCGCAGCGGCAGGTCGCGCCGCGCCGCCAACGGATTGCCCTCCTCGTCCACGACCAGGGCATGACCGCTAACCAGGTCGGCGTCGGGATGCGCGTCAAAAATGTCTTGCACGCGCGCCAGTGTGCCGGGCAGATATTGTTCATCCGCATTGAGCCAGGCAATGATGTCGCCCCGCGCCCTGGCAAACCCCTTGTTCAATGCGTCGTACATACCGCGATCCGGCTCGCTGACGAAATCCACGTCCTCGACGGTTTCAAACCACTCGCGCGTCCCGTCGTTGCTGCCGCCGTCCTGAATCAGGTGCTCGTAGTCCACGCCCGCTTGCGCGCGCATGGAGCCTACACACCGCTTGACGAAGGGCATGACGTTGAACGTGGCGGTGACAATGGAGAACATGTCTTGCACTTAATCCATGAGGACGTCTAGGAGACTTGGTTCAACACTTCCCGATATATCTCCAGATGACGGCGGGCGATATGATCGGGGTGATAACGTTCGGCCATTTGCCGCGCGCAGTGTTCGGGCATCGGGCACCCGGAATCGATCCAGCGCGCCACCCCGCGCGTCAGCGACGGGATATCGTCATACAACTCGGCGCCGTCTGCGTCCAATGCAATATCCTTTAAGCCGCCGACATTGGCGCCAAAGAATTTCAGCCCGCGCGCCATGGCTTCCGCGGCGACCAAACCGAACGCTTCGTGCGTCGGAGCATGAAGCGCCGCATCCGATTGATCCATCAGCTCGATCAATTCATCTCGAGACAGGTAGCCGACATGCTCTGCCCAGCCAGTTTCGGACGCTTCGCGCAATTCCGCGGCAAAGGCCCGGCCGTACTCCGTATGCGTCGGCATTAGACCGGCAAAGACAATCCGGCACGACTTCCCCTCCCGAACCAGTCCGCGAACGGCTCGCAAAAGCTCCAGTTGCCTCTTGTACGGCGTAATGAGCCCCACATTCAACAACTGCGGGCTTCGGCCTGCTGCTTTTCGGGGTGTCAAGGGCCGTTCCAAGAAGGCGCGCCGGGTGGCGTTGGGCACGTGCCAGATTTTCCGCGCGCGCGGCGTCACCAGCGCCTGCGTGTACGAGGAATTGCAGAAGACGCCGCACGCCCGCTTCAACGTATGCGTTTCAAGTCTTGCCGTAAGCCATCCGAAAAGCCCGCCCAGATGACCCGCATGGCTCAATTCCGCCATGTTGCCATGAATGGTCACCACGCTGCGATGGCCGGAACGAATGGCGGAGATGGCGCAATCCCGCTCGGTGCCCTGGCCATGCACGATGTCCGGTCCAATTTCCCTCACCACCCGACGAACGGCGTTCGAACAGCCGTAATACAGCGAGCGCATCCAACCAGCTTTAGGAACAACGAGGCTGTGATAATAGACATTATCCGCCAGTTTTTCTGGCGTCTTTAGCGCACGTTGGAGGCAACTGATGATATGCAGTTCGACTTTCGGCAGATGTTGCAGGCCATCGATCAGCGCTTCGGGGGCGGTCCCGAAATAGGGAGCGGGCGCATCATAGTCCTTGAAGTATTCGCGATTGTCCGTTGTGATCTGAACAATTCTCACAGGACAACCTTTTGAAACACGCGGTTGTGTCCCACCTGCAGCAGCTCGCGAAAGCGGGAGCGATCTATTTCTTCGGCAAGCCGCGAGGGACCCGGATGACCGGCCGTCGCGAAAGGGGGCGGTCTATAGCTTGTCGTCAATCCGGCGTCATCCAATACGATGAGTCCGCCCGGCGCAGCGGCATCGGCACAAGCCCGCCAATCCGCCTGCACGACTTCGTAATCGTGATTGCCATCGATATAGACACAATCCCATGGACATTCCCTGATAACATCCCGCGCCGCCGGCTCTGTTGAAAACGCGCGCACAAGACGCGGTTCCCGGAGGTCAAAGTGTTGAAAGTTTCGCAGGACATCGTCGTGGTAGTCGATTTCCTCCGAATAATCGGAGACAGAATCTCCCGCACTGGTGAACGGGGAAATGCCGGTGATATCGCACGCAAACGATTCCAAGCGGGCAATGAGCCCAACCAAACTGATTGTCTGCCCCCGGTAGACTCCGATTTCGAGAAAAGTCTTCGGTTGATAGCGACGGATCAGACGCCACCACATCGCATGAAAGGCGTCCTCGCCGAATCCTCGCCTTTCTTTGGAAAAATAGGTCCGGTGAGCGCGCACCGCTCCGGGCACCTCACGGTGAAAGTCCTGAAATGAGCGGAGATAATATCGCGTGGGATCGCGTAGTGACGCCTCGAAATCCTCGGGGTCAACTCCCTCAATCATATCCCGGCGCAACAAGGCCGCGCGCGCACGTTCCGCGCGACATTGGTGAAGGAGCCCCTTGGCTCGACGCGCCGGTTCAAGGAGGGCTTGTACAAGCCGTTTCACGGTTTGACTTCCATTTTTGCCTGAGCCTTTCTGTAGCGCCAGCCTGTCCAAAGGCGCGGCACGCGCTCCATCACCGTATAGATCCCGGCCGCGCAACGCACCGCGGACAGCGCTGTGGAACGAGCGGACGGTTCCCCCATGACGCGCGCGACTTCCGCCGGATTCTTCTCGTCGTATGCGGGACGCGTCTCGCCCAATTCGGCTCCTTGCCAACCCTTTTTCATGCACAGGATCGTCAGCAGGCTCTGGTCATATCTATGTTCGCGAAAGCCCTCCAGATTATCCCGCCCGCACGTATTCGGATCGTCGGTCACCAAACGTCGATCGGAACATAGGTTCAGCCACTCTTCCGCAAATGACCGGCTTTCTTTGCATGCGCGCCAACACGAGAACGAGGCTTGAATAGGGGTCGCCTCATGATACTCGCTTGTATCTGAATCCGTCAGCACAAAGGCATCGCGCTTTGTCCATACACGCATCGGGCCGAACCAAGGAATATAGACACCCGGTAAGGCGCCCTGCCCGCGTTGCTTGCAGCAATCGAGCAGCGTTGTCAACGGCCGGTCCAACAATTTGACGGGATAGGAGCGTCCTACATCGCAGTAGACCAGCCAGTCATCGTCTCGCATGGCCTTGAGCTCTGCGAGGATCACATACGGTTTCCACGTCCACCACCCACTGCCGCGCTCGTGGAGGGCGATATCCGGACAGCGCTCTGCAAATCCATGCTGAAGCAACCGGTCCGGACCCCATGCAGACGTTTCATCGACGGCGCCGGCGACGCGCGCCGATAGACCCAACAGGCGCTGGCGCGCTCTGTATACGCGCGTGCCGTAACTGACGAGACGGATGATCGACATGAACGGAGTTGCGCGGGCGCTTATTTGGAAGGTGAAGGCCGCGCGGATTGGCTGAATGAAATGGCGGGCGCCCACTCCGGCCTGCGCAGTTGAGGCGAGCGCGGCGTCGTTTCTGCATCCACTTGCTCCTTAACAACCGGGCGTTGCACGCGGTACGCCATATTCATGAAGGCCAACATGATAAACGCCCGCACAAAGGATTCCCGCGCATCGCCAAAGATGGTGAAGAACGTTACGGCACTGAAAAGGTAGCGTGCGAGAAACGCAATATAGAATCGCCGGATGAAAGGGTCATCACCCAGGGTTGGAATGCGCCGCACCACCTCGATGGAAGAAACGATGAGGAAACCGGATCCCACAATTAAACCCGGGATGCCGAATACCAGCAGCAGGGAGAGCGGGCCATTGTGATAGTCCTGGGTAGCGACCGCCATCTGCACGCCGTCCCGTCGCACGGAATGCGACATGAGCTCCGCAGGATTCAGCGCATATCCTTTTCCGATCCAGAGATAGCGCGGCACGTCCTGCCACGCAAGCCGCCAAACGTCGAGGCGCCATTGCGAGGTGCCCTCTGCGTCCATGCGCGCGGAGGGCGCCGTCTCGATGAACGGAACCCAAGTGATCGATCGTTGTGCAGACATGGGCAGGCGGTCGGCCACGAAGAATAAGACGACGAACGCCGCCATGGCCACCCCCCCCATCTGCACGAGCCGACGAACGCGCTTTCCCTCTGAAATAAAGAAGATGAACAGCGCCATCATGCCGATGACCAACATAATGTTGCCCCGGAAGCCGGATAAGGCCGACGACACGAAGGCTGCAATCACGAAGAGAATGGCCAGTAGCCGATATGCGCCGCGGAATGGGATCAGCACTAACCCGACCAGCAGAAGGTTAATAGCCACACCGCTCAAAAGCTGATAGCGGACCACACCGCGCCCGGTCTCCGCCGCCTCCAACGAGCTGAGCAGACCGACCACATAGGCGTGGACAAACATGTACTGCTGATAGATGCGTCCGCCGCTGGCCACAAAAACGATTTGTGAAATAGCCGGGACGAAACTCAACAGCAACATCAGCACGATGGACAGTTTGATCTGGCGTGGCGTCAGCTGGATATACTTCGCCGTCAGATAAAAACCGGCGGCGATAAACAGCTGGACATACCCCATTCCACCCCAGCTTTCGCCGCCCAGCGCGCGCAAGCCGAACCCGCGGAAATAGATCGTGATGCCGATGATGATGAGAAACGCGTAGACGAAGTATTCCGACAGGACCATCTTCCCTGTCTTGGGCTTGATGATGATATTGCGGGCAATGATCAGGGCGACGAATCCCGCCATCATGACATGCACGAATTGCAGACCCTGGGGCAGGCCCGGGAATACGAGGCCGCTGCGTTCCAATCCCATGATGGCCACAAACCATGCGCTGGGATTATTCATCATGAGGAAGAGAAACGGGAAGGCGACCAGCGCAATGTGAATCACCGGGCTGCGCTGGATGTAGCCGATCAGCGCGATGACCACCGTCAGAATAATGAGCGCTAACGCAATTACTTTAGCGGGAATGTGCATGTTACTGTGATCGCTATCCGTTGATGCCGGCTGGCCAAAGAGGGGGCCACTGCGAAATACTATACGGGTTTAGAACCGGACTGCAAGATCTCCGGCGTAGTCAGCGAAACAAGGGCGTAGGCGGCATTTCTATTCTTCAGCGTCCGGGTCGATCCCGACGCGGGCAGGCCATCCTCCCAAGGCAAGGATCTTCCCAATCGCCACCGGCCATGAATATGCTTCCTTTGCTTTACGACGGGCCTCCAGGGACATGCGAGCCCACGCCCGGGGATCCGAATGGATCTGCATCAAGGCCTCGGCCAACGCCTGCGGGCTATTCTCTTTCAACAAGATGCCATCCTGACCGTGCGAAATGATCTCATCTGATGCCACAGAATAGTCGCCGGCATGGCGACTTAGCGCCACGCATGGCAGGCCACACGCCATGGCCTCAATAAAGACACTACCAAAACCTTCGTAGAGGGTCGGCAACACAAAGACGTGCGATTTGGTATAGAAGTCTTCTATATTTATCTGTTCGCCGACAAAGACTACTTCCCGGCCGGGCGTCAAGCCGACCTCGCGACACAATGCTTCGAGCGTCATGCGGTAAGGCCCCTCGCCCGCGATGTGGAACAAGACATTAACCCCTTCATGAAGCATTCGCCCCATCGCGCGGATCGCGCATTGGAGGTTCTTTGATTCCACCAGCCGACAAGCGGAAAATAGACGCAAGGGACCTCGCCCGGTCCACTCTTCGCCGGCTGGGACAAAGCGCTCCACATCTACTCCCGGCGGAATCACATACCATGACGCCTGCCCGCCAACCGCCCCGTACATTTGTTCGTATTCACGCCGGCGGGCGTGACTCAAAAAGACATTGCACGAGCTCCTGATGACCCGACGCTCGATCAAAGCAATCGACCATTGGCGACATGACGCACAAAGCACCCGTAAGGGGCGGTGCCAACCGCGGTGACGGCGCGCCATCGACACCATGTCACTTTCGGCCTGCGGTTGAGCATGGATCATCAACACATCCTTGCGGCCGGCTAGAATCGCGGCGAGCGCCATGACAGGCGACCGCGCAATAACCCGATCCGCCCCTCGCATCAGCGATCGAATTCGGCAGGATATCGCACGCGCATCCACGAATGGGCCCAAACCGGGGACATGCAGCGGCGAAGGCACCGCATGAACACGCGCTCCTGATGGCGCAGCATCGGCGGGTGCGCGCGATTCGGCGGTCAAGACATCTACGCGGTGTCCCAGCTTGAGACATGTCTCCGTCGCATGATAGATCCACGCCTCAACCCCACCGCGCGACCTCCCCAATCGCTCGTGCATGAACACGATGTGCATCAAGCACTCGTCGCTTTCGCCTTCGATTTCAAGATGCCGCCAGCGCCATTCAGCGCCGCCCGAACAAAGCGTATGCGCGGCGAGGTGGCGTGATTTTCAATTCCGCTGAAGTCCTGCTCTTCCATGCGCGTATAAGTTGCCTCCATTACAGACGCCTCTACGTCCAGTCCATTCTGCATCGCCAAAGCTAGCGCATTGAACACCCAGGCATCGCTGCGCACGTAATACCGCCGATCCAACGGGATGCCCTCTCTGCCAAGGATCGGCCAGAAGAACGCTCCGTTCCAAGCATGGTCCAGCAGCCAGCGCACGACCTGCTCAGCGGCCGCCCGGTAATCCGCTCTCCGGGATGGAATGCTTTCCGAAGCCAGAAGGAATCCTGAGACGCAGGAGGCATAGCCCCAGACATGAATGGGCGATTCCCGGCAATTATTGTAGTACGGCACAAGCCCGTTCGCATCCATGAGCGACCGAACGTAGGCGGATGCCTTTCGGATCAAAACCTCTTGTTCGTCCAGCGGTGTCCGGACTTGCGCGATCGCATGCACCTCGACTTGCTGCATCTGATGATAGTTGTCGATCTTTCCACGCTGCTCTGCCGACAGATCGGTTCGTGTACGGTCAGCGTACGGCCAATACCCGCTGCCTTCATTCGGAACAATAAGCACGTCGAGCAAATAGCGAACCATTCCCTCATAACATTCCCTCAGGCGGTCGTTCGGAAACGCCGACAAGTAGAGGCCTAGTGCAGACGCGACAAATGACACACCGTTGTAGACCATCACCTCCCGGGTGCTGTATGGTGCATAAGGAATCGTCCATCGTGCGGTATCGATCGGATAGGCATGCTGCTCAATCCATGACGCCGCCCTTTGGGCGGCGTTCGCGACGTCCTTTCGAGGATCAACCTCGTAATACAGCATCAAGGCCAGCAACCCCCTCAACTCCGGCGACGTAGATTCCCCTTTGCTGTGCAGACGCCCGAAATTGAAGTCGTAGCCGATGTCGAACCCTCCATCGGGCTGTTGAATGTCGATCAGGCGCTGACATACCGTATCGGCACGTTTGCGCCACACGGCATCGCCGGTTGCTTTCGTCATCCGCAAACAGCCGACGAGCGCTTCATAGAGCGTCTGGCTGCAGTTTTGGACGCGCACCGGATACAGGAGTGTCTTGTCGAGGCATTGATACAGCCAGCGCTTCATGAGACGCCCTCCCCTCGGGCGCGTATTCTCGTGTAAATCTTGCCAATAAGCTGCATCGTGTATCCGTCACGGAAGATCAGGGCATTGGAGGACAGCAACAGGCCGGACAGGGTCGCACAGATCAGGCCGGCCCCACCGATCACTCCGAGCCAACTCGCCATGCCGAATCTATCCCATAGCAGTAATCCGCCAAGCCATGTGATCGCGGCCAGGCCCAGGGGGAGGGCCACCACCTCCACGAGCAGGCGGACGTGCAGGTACGAGCGGAATATTCGTTGCGCCACCACCATGCACAACGTAATGCCGCACCACGAAAACAGCAGCATCCGCACGCCGGTTCCGATGAGCCCCAGATAGTAGACGAGCAATCCCGTGGCGATGGAACCGGTCACCGTCAGGGTCATGTAGATCATCGTCAACCAACGGATCCGGCCCGTACCCTTTAGCAGCGAGAAGTAGGCTTCCACCGGCCCATTCATGGCAATGGCAAAGGCGATCATGCGCGCCAAGGCTCCACCGTGTTCGGCGAATTCAGGGGATATCCAAAGCTCCAGGAAAGCGGGCATAATGATCGACACGGGAATGAACAGCGATAGCGAAAAGCAGAAAAGAGCCCACACGCTGTAGCTGTAGAGATCGCGCATGCCTTCGTCTTCCCGCATCGAGCTGAACCGCGGGAAAAGCGCGCGTCCAGCGGCCGC
>SKZA01000287.1 GCA_007127595.1 Kiritimatiellia bacterium | reverse complement strand
GGGGGTGTGGTCCGACCGGAAGACGCCGGAATTCATGGAGGATACGGCGGTACGCGTGGCCGATCTCCCCGCGTACGTACGCGATGTGCAGGCCTTGATGAAACGGTACGGCGTGCGTTGCGTGTACTACGGCCACGCCTCGGTCGGGGAATTGCATTTGCGGCCCGAACTGAACATCGGCACGCCTGAAGGTGTGGAAACGATGAAGGCGATGGCGAGCGAGGTGGCGGCACTCGTGCGAAAATATCGGGGCTCGTTATCCGGCGAACACGGGGACGGCCGCGTGCGCGCACCATACATCGAGCAGGTACTCGGCTCCGAAATGATACCGGTTCTCGAACGCGTGAAACAGATTTGGGACCCGGACGGTGTCTTGAATCCGCATAAGATCGTGCACGCCAAGCCGATGGACGCGCATTTGCGTGTCACTCCGCAGACGGATGAGCCGGAGACCGATTCGATGTTTCGATGGCGGGATCAGGGCGGTTTGCGCCAAGCGCTCGGACGATGCAACGGCGCCGGCGTGTGCAGGAAGCGCGCGGAATCGGGCGGCACCATGTGCCCGTCGTATATGGCGACTCTGGAGGAAAAGGACAGTACACGCGGGCGGGCCAGCCTGTTTCGACAACTCTATCGTGAGCGCAGCCGGGACGCGTTTGCAGCAGATGAGCTCAAGCGGGCGCTCGACTTATGTTTGAGCTGTAAGGCTTGCAAGTCGGAGTGCCCGGCGAGCGTTGATATGGCCCGCATGAAAGCGGAGTTCCTGCACGGCTGGCATGAACAACGCGGCATATCTAGACGCGAACGACTGTTCGCGTTTCCGGAACGCATGCTGGCGCGTGCGGCGCGGTTTCCGCGGCTGGCCGCCTACGCGTCGCGTTGTACCCCACTCCGCGGCCTCATGCAAATGATCACCGGCATTCATCGCGATCGCTCCTTGCCCGTGCCTGCTACGGAAACCTTCTACGACTGGTTCGCTGCGCGTCCGCGAAAGCAGGGGGACGGCCCCGCCGTACTGATACTCAACGACGCGTTCATGAACTATCTCGAACCGCAGATTGGGCAGGCGATGGTGCGCGTGCTCGAGGCCATGGGCTGTCATGTGGAAATGACGCGGCCCTTGCCGAGTGTGCGCGCGCGGATTTCGCTCGGGTTCCTGGACGAAGCGAAACGGGCGATCACGGAATCCGTGCGCGCTTGGGCGCCGTTTGTTGAGAAAGGCTACACGCTGATCGGCCAAGAACCGTCCGAACTGTTGACCTTGCGCGATGAATACCTTGATCTGGTGGACGACGCAGACTTGGACGCCGCCCGTTTGGTGGCCGACGCGGCGCAACTACTGGAAGCGTTTGTAGCGGCTCGCGCCGATGCTTGTCGGTCCCTGTTCAAGGGCGCCGCCGAGCGCGTGTATGTGCATGTGCATTGTCACGCCAAGGCATTGACGGGCCCCGCTTCGCTGTCTGCGTGTCTGCGAGCGGCCGGCTATGAACCGGTGGAATTGCAGACTGGGTGTTGCGGTATGGCGGGCAGCTTTGGCTATGACGCCGATCATTATGAGGTATCCATGCAGATTGGCGCATTGACACTGTTTCCAGCGCTATGCGATCTGCCGGACGACGCGTTGATCTGTACGCACGGTTTCTCATGTCGCCACCAGGTCGTGGACGGCACAAACCGCCGCGCGCGACATCCGGCGGAATATCTGGCGCGCCGCTTATAGGATTGCATTTGCCTGCGACAGAACGCACTATCCATAAGGAGTGGGTCCGACGGAAAGGATAGGGTACGTGCGTGGATTTATCGGTTGTCATCCCGGTATATAACGAACAGGAAAGTGTCGAGAAGCTGTGCGAACAGTTGCATGCGTCATTGTCCAAGGCGCAACATTCGTTCGAGATCATTATCGTAGACGATGGCAGCACGGACGCTACCTGGTCGCTGCTCTCGGCGTGTGCCGAACGGTATCCGCATTTTCAACTGATTCGGTTCCGGCGAAATTTCGGGCAGACCGCCGCCATGAGCGCCGGCTTTCATCACGCCCGCGGGGATGTCATCGTGACGTTGGACGGCGATCTGCAGAACGACCCGGACGATATTCCCAAATTGATCGAGCGCATGGAGCAAGGGGCCGACGTGGTCAGTGGTTGGCGCAAGGATCGTCGCGACCCGTTCATCAATCGACGTCTCCCTTCAATCATTGCAAACTGGCTGATCAGTCGGATTACAGGGGTGCACCTGCACGATTATGGTTGCACATTGAAGGCTTATCGCCGCGAGATCATTCAGGATGTGCACTTGTATGGCGAGATGCACCGTTTCATCCCGGCGCTCGCCAGTTGGGTGGGGGGCAAGGTGGACGAGGTTGTCGTCGCGCATCATCCGCGGCGTTTTGGGCAATCCAAGTACGGTCTCTCGCGCACGTTCCGTGTTATTTTGGACCTCTTCACGGTTAAGTTTCTGATGCGCTACAGCATGGGCCCCATGCAGATGTTCGGAAAGATCGGACTCTTCTTCATGCTTCCGGGACTGTTGTTGTTCGCCATCATGATTTCGGGGCACGTATCCTTTCTGCTGTTCGACACCGCACTCGCCTCGGAACTGGTGAAGCGCCCGTTCTGGCTGGTTTCCGCCACCATGCTGGTCTTTCTCGGCATGCAATTCATCAGCATGGGCTTGTTGGCCGAGATCCAGATTCGCACATACCACGAAGCGCAAAGCAAACGAACCTACGTCATTCGCGAAACCGTGACGTCTCCGGGTGAACGGGTGTGACGAAGGACCCGGCGGCATGACCTTCCTGTATCGTATCGGCACCGCCTTGCAGGCGCCGGGTTCTTCATCCGGCGGGATGGTGGAAATCGAACAAATAATGGGCGTGCTCTTCTTCTACAGTGCCCTACTGATGCTGGGATTGGCCGTGAACGCGTGGCTCGTAACGCAATTCATCCGCCGCCCCATGATCTGGGTGCGCAAGATCAATCGCTTGCTTTGGCGGCCTTGGAGTTGGCCGGACGTCTTGACCGTGGTCCTGCTGATTCTGGCGCTGCATGTCTTGGTCATCGCCGTATTGCATGGCGTGTATCATGTCGGCGGGTTTGGCGCTTTTGACGAACAATACGTATGGATTGTGGCGCACAGCCTTGTATTGCATTGGGCGGCGCTTGTCGTCGTCCTGATCCGCGCGCATCAGCGACGCCTTTCCTTGTCTGCGGCGTTCGGCCATACGAACTGGTCGCTCGGCAAGGATCTCTTTCGGGGCGTGGTGGCCTATGTGGCGGCCGTGCCCATCTTGATCTTCTATGCGGCGCTCTATCATGTGTGGTTGCAGTGGACGGGACACGAGCCGGAACCGCAGGACGTCGTGCGCCTGTTCGCCGATTTGGATAGAGGGTTCATGTACTTCTATTTCATTTTCCTGGCCATTGTCGTGGCGCCTTTTGCGGAGGAAGTCCTGTTTAGGGGCGTGCTCTTGCCCGCGTTGGGGCGGCGCGTAGGCGTGGGAGCGGCCATTCTCATCAGTTCGGCATTGTTCGCCGTGATGCACTTTCATGTCGGATCCCTGGTCCCGCTGTTTGTGTTCTCGATCGCGCTGTCGCTGGCCTATATCTATACGGAATCCATCGGTGTGCCGATCGTGATGCATATGTTATTTAATGCCGTATCGCTGATGGTGATGATATCGATTGGCTAGCCGCCCGTTTCACCCTTTCTCGGTGGGCGTTGACGGACTGTGTGAAATCATGAGCAAGGATAAGTCATTACGGGAATCCGGTGAAGACGCGGTCATTGCCGCGCTGCTACGCACGCTTGGCGCGCAGTCGGAGTCTGTCCGCGTCGGACCCGGAGACGATTGTGCGGTAGTGAACATCGAGGGCGCGTCGGACGATTGGTTGCTCACGACGGATCCCGTCGTCGAAGGCGTGCATTTTCGGCCGGATGCCGACCCGCGACTGGTGGGGCGCAAGGCGGTGGGCCGCGTCTTCAGCGATATCGCGGCGATGGGGGGCGATCCCGCATGGGTATTGGTGAACGTCACGGCGCCCGCCTCCTGTCCCGTATCAAAGCTCAAGGCCCTCTATCGCGGCGCGCGCAGCTTGTGCCGGAAGTACGACGCGCATGTCGTCGGCGGCGATGTAGGGAAGGGAAAACAATTGGCCTTACACGTCTTCGCGGTCGGCCGGGTCCCGCGCGGCGGCGCCATTTTACGCACAGGCGCGCGGC
>SKZA01000353.1 GCA_007127595.1 Kiritimatiellia bacterium | reverse complement strand
GCCAGCGATCCCTACCTCACCATGTCGTGTACATCGGCTTCTCGAATGACCCGGAAGGCGATGAGGATGTCACGCACTTTTACCGACACGAAACACTATTCATTCGTGTTCATGATGTCAGCCTGGATGGATTTGACACCGACGCAGGCGTGCGGATCGTGATGTATCAGCATCCTCTTCCGCCTATGGAATGGGATTTGGAACATCTGGAGGGCGGTTGGTATACGGGGAACACTACGCTGCAGAACTTCCGACCCGGGCGCGTCTATACTGCGGTCATCGGCTGGAATGAATTTGGGGTGACCTTGCGCAAGGACGTCGAACTGTATATCGAACCCTGATTTTTCCCTTCCGGCTCTCAAGCGTTGCCAGATACGGACAAACTAGCGTACGCTCAACCCGATATGCAGATCCTGCTGACGTCCAATTATCAACCGCCGCATATCGGCGGCATTGAGTTCGCGGCGCGGGCCTTGAAACGATGTTGGGAGGAAGACGGGCACGAGGTCACATGGCTCGCATCGGACGTGCCGCGGGGCGCCGGGCCGGTCCACCCCGATCTCGTTCGCATTCCTGCTTGGAACGTGTTGGAGGATACGGTCCAGATCAATGCGCCGCTTCCCAGCCCGTTCGCGAGACGGAAGATTGAACGCCTCGTTGCGCAACACGATGTGATCAATGTGCATAGCCTAGCCCCAGGGGTGACCGCCCTGGCGCTGCGGGCCGCTATACAACAGCGCAAATCACTCGTGGTCACCCAACACGTCGGCGTCATTCCCTTGAATGTGCCGGGGTTGACCGCCCTGCAACACCGCATGATCGCGCGTGCCGCACGACGCGTAGTCGATTACGGCGCGACCCTGACATTTGTCGGCAAGGCTGTGCGACAGTGGTTCATAGAGCATGCCGACATTCCTGAAGAGCAGACCTGTATGACGCCGGCCGGGGTGGATCCGACAATCTATCACTTTGTGGACGACGAAACACGCCGTCTATTCCGCGCCAAATGGGACCTATCGGACAACCGGTTTCACGTACTCTTTGTCGGACGATTCAATGACAAGAAAGAACTGCCCCTGATCGAAAAAGTCGCCCGTAGCACCCCGAACATCCATTATACGCTTGTGGGCAGTGGCCCGATACGCGCGGATCAGTGGGGGTTGTCGAACGTAACCGTACACGCGTATGTCGAAGACAATGAACTGCGCGAACTATACGGCGCACACGATCTCTTCATCATGCCGTCTTATGGCGAAGGTTGGCCGGCCGTGGTCCCGCAAGCCATGTGTTGTGGTCTCGCCTGTTTAATTTCCGAAGACACCTATGCGGGATACGATAAAGATCCCGGACAATTTCTCATCGTGCCCCGGACCGTCGAAGCCGTGCGCGGCAAGATCCTGTCTGCGGCGGCCGGACAGGAGCCGCTCATTCGCAACCGACGCGACCTATCCGATTATGCCTCGTCGGCATGGAATTGGCAGCGAACGGCCGAAATCTATCTCGATCTGTTCCAAAGAGCCATGCAGAACGTTGAAGAACGAACAGCAAACTCTGAACTCTGAATACTTGAACGTTCAATGTTCGATGTTGGACGTTTCTCCCCGCGCCGGGGAGCGGGAGTGATCGGCGTGAGGAACCATCCGGCACTTGATCCTCGCGGCGAGTTCTGAGAAGCTTCACGCATGAAATCTGAACAGAGATACATCGTCCCTTTCCATGTCATCACCGTTACCCTCCTCATCGGGATGTCGCTCGGCTGTGGGAGGCCGGACGACTCGATTCCGGCCGATGCGCGCCCTTGGACCGCCTTTCTGGAGGACCTCATCTCCTATGACCATCTACCGATCTTGAATGATGCGAAGGTTCGGATGGTATCCTCCTCCGATCCGCGCGGAGGCAATAATGACTTCAACAATTTCAAAGGGCGCAGCCGGGATGCGGGTTGGGTGGTCTTGCTGGATGAAGAAGGACCGGGTGTCATTCGCCGTTTCTGGATGACGGGCACGGATTACGGTCATCCGGTCCGGGTCTATATCGACGGCGAACGCGAACCCCGCATCGAAGGCAGTTTGGAAGAAGTCTTTGGGCGGATGGATCCCTGGCTTCCGCCTTTGGCGCAGTACCAGAACATCTGCTTCTACAGCTATGTCCCCATCCCTTTCAACCGCTCGATCCGCATCGAGACCCGTGAACCCAATGTGGACCCTGTTTGGGGGCTTCGCCGCATCTTCTACCAAATCAGCGTGGAATCGCTGCCGTCCGGAGAAGCGGTGGAATCCTATCCCGCCACCTTTTCTCCGGAACAACTAGCGGCCGCCGAACGCGTACGGGACCGATGGACCGAGGTCCTGGAATCACGCGACGTGCCCATCGATGATGATGCGCCCTCGCTGCGTGTAGCCGCTGCGGAGCGCAAAACAATTCTCGAAGAGGCAGGACCGGGTCAACTTTCGCGCTGGCATCTATATGTCCGCCCCGCGGCGCCAAACGAATGGTCTGTCGTTGAAAAGGAGTATCTTCTGCAGGACGCCGTCCTTCGCGTGTATTATGACGGACAGGACGCGCCCAGTGTCGCCACGCCATTGGGGGACTTCTTTGCCAATGGATGGCGCAAGCGTGAATTGGGTAATCTGTGGATGACCAGTGGCCCGAACGGGTACACGTCCCGCCTGCCGATGCCGTTCCGTGAATCGATCCGTTTCGAAATCGAAAATGGATCGGACCGGGATATTCTCATTACGTTGGTGCCCGAGCGGGACGACTGGCCGGGCGATGATGCCGGCTATTTCCATGCCGAGTGGCGGCGAACCGGGCCAAACACGGGGAACGACCATCCGATCACGGAAGTCAGCGGGCGTGGAAAGTTTCTCGGCTGTTTCCTCGGAGTTACCGGGCACGACCCGTCGTGGTGGATCTTGGAGGGTGATGAGCGCATGTGGGTGGATGATGCGCAAACGCCTACATGGGACGGCACCGGACTCGAGGACTATTTCAATGGCGGCTGGTATTATCGCGGGTCGGTCTTCGGCGCATTGAGCGCCAGCTTCGATCGCGCGCCGTTCCGCGTCGCCCAGTATCGTCATCAGCATCCTGATCCGGTTTCCTTTCAACGCAATTTTCGGATGGTCTTTGAGCGAATGCGACAACCTCAAACCGGCGCGCCCGTCCAGGGCTATTTCCAAAGTGTGGCGTATTTCTACATGGAACAACCAACCGCCGTGTTGGACACCCCGCAGGAACGCGACGCGCGACGCGCGGTGGAACACGACAACTATCGTCCCACGTTCATGCTGCAATTGGTCGAATTGGAGCGCGCGAACGATTTCCGCTCCGCCAAGCGCGGTATCCTCGAGTATCGTGAACGATTTCCTGACTCGGAAGAAGACGGGATCATGAAGCTGCGTCATCTCGAATACCAACGGCTTCTGGGCCAGGCCGTAACCGATGAGGCGTACCGTCCGTTTCTGGAGGGGGATTACGGAGAGGCGGCTCAACAGCAGGCGCAATTGTTGTCATGGTTCTACGAGAATACCAATCGCGCATTGGTCGGCATGAATGTCAACGGGCTCGGCCGACTGTATTTGAACGGCCAAACGGTGCTTACCGGCGATCACCCCTATAATCTCTTTGTGGGGGGCGTGGAATTGGAGCCCGGCCCCTACCAACTGGCGGCCCACGTTGAGATGCGCCGCACCGATCCGTGGTTTCAAGCGGGTGTCCGAACTCATACAGGCGTGGCCGGCACGGGGATAGGCACTTTATCATCCGTAGCGCTGCACTCCGGCTGGCGCACCGCCGCGACACAAACGCTCCCATGGCACGCCACCGGAATTCGCGATATACCGCGAGGCGTTCCAGACGCTCCGTATATCGGCGGTATTCCAAACGCGTTTATTCTGCTTCAGTCAAAGTCCTACCCCATACGTGCGCAGGATTGGGGGGTGCAGGGACAGAACTCGGCGTATTTCCGCCAGGATTTTTCCGTGCCGCTTGATGGTTGGCCGGACTTCGCTCGAGATATGACCGGTCTGCTCGAGTAGGTTTCTAATCGACGCCGTCCGGCCTAAGGTGTGCGGAAATCAGGTCCGCCAGCCAGCGGTTTCCTTCGATGGTCAAATGGACAATATCCCGATAATAATCCACGATATTCGGCTGCGGATAATCAATCATAAGCGTTCGCACGCCGTGTGAAGCGACGCGTTCCGCCATCTCTGCGAAATACTCGGTTTCCTCTGT
>SKZA01000384.1 GCA_007127595.1 Kiritimatiellia bacterium | reverse complement strand
CGGCGTTGCTTGCCGTCATAGTGGATGAACCGGAGCGAGACCGCATTGTCGAAATGACCTCGGGCCACACGCTTATCGGGCCTGGATCAATTCCGTGGGAGGTGGGCAATGCATTTTCCGCCATGATGAGACAGCACCGCCTGACCCTCAACGATGCTCAGGAGGGATTAAAAGTCTTCAATTCCGTTCCCATACGGTATGTGAAGGTGAATATGGATAATGCGCTGTCGGCGGCGAATCGAGAAAGCATGTATGCATACGATGCATATTTCCTTGATTGCGCCTTTCGCCATGCGGCCCCTTTATTGACGTTGGACCGAAAGCTTAAGCGGGCAGCGCAGAATATCGGCATTCATCTACTGGAGGTATAACATGCAAGTTTACACCTATTCAGAGGCCAGACAAAAGCTCTCTGCTGTGCTCGATAAAGCAGAATCCAGCGGAAGCGTGATAATCAGGCGGAAAGATGGCCGGACGTTTACGCTCCAGCCACTCAAGAGCAAAGTCTCGCCACTCGATGTCCCATCCATTCGCACAAACATGTCAACGGATGAACTGGTGAACTTAGTGCGGGACGAGAGAAGCAGAAGAAGAGGGTGGAAGTTACGTCGCTAACGCGCCTCCTTATCCCGCCAATGCAGCCTACAGGTGACACCGACGGGACTACCAAAACGCACACCTTCTTTCAGGCTCAAATACCCACAACCGTTTCGGTGTCATTATTTTTGACGCAACGCGTTAACGCCGAATGTGAATGGTGCAGACTTGAGCAGCACCGATCTCCCGTGCTAGCCTTGCGCTCATGGTACCCGTAGCGCGGAAGGAAAAGCCATGACTGAATCAGCCGGTTCCGACTCTTGGATCGAACGCGTCTTCAACGTCTCCGCTCGCGGATCGACCATCAAAACGGAGGTCCTGGCCGGGGTCACCACGTTTCTGACCATGGCGTATATTCTTGTGGTCAACCCGATGATCCTCAGCGATGCGGGTATGGATTACGGAGCAGTTTTCACCGCCACCGCTTTGGCCTCCGTCGCAGCCACCTTGGTCATGGCGTTTCTCGCCAAGCTTCCGTTCGCGCTCGCGCCCGGCATGGGACTCAACGCCTTCTTCGCCTACTCCGTCGTCCTCGCGATGGGGCACAGCTGGCAATTTGCCCTCACCGCCGTCTTTATCGAGGGCATTATCTTTCTGATTCTCACCTTCTTCAATGTACGCGAAGCGGTACTCAACGCCATGCCCATGAATATCAAGCGCGCCATCAGCGGCGGGATCGGCTTGTTCATCGCCTTTATCGGACTGGTCAATGCACAGGTGGTGATCAAGCCCGACGGTCCCCTCCCCGTTGGACTGGGCGAGGTGACCACCGGGCCCGCGCTGCTGGCCGTGATCGGATTGATCGTCACAGGCATACTGGTCAGCAAAAAGACCCGAGGCGCATTGATCATCGGCATCCTTTTCGGAACGGTGTTTGGCATCCCCCTCGGCGTCACACAGGTCCCCGACCAATTTGCCTTGATCGGCGCCCCAAACGCGCCCGCCTTCCTGCAATTCGAATTTGCTCAGATCCTGTCTTGGGACATGGTCATTGTTGTGTTGACCTTCCTCTTTGTTGACTTATTCGACACCGTCGGCACCCTCATCGGGGTCTCGACCAAAGCCAAGCTGCTTGATCGCGAGGGCCGTTTACCTCAAGCCAAACCCGCGTTATTCGCGGATGCGGTCGGCACCACCGTGGGCGCCTGCCTCGGCACCAGTACGGTCACCACCTATGTGGAGAGCGCCGCCGGCGTGGAGGAAGGGGGGCGGACCGGCTTAACGGCACTAACGGTGGCCGCCCTGTTCGCGATCTCGCTATTGTTCGCGCCGCTCTTTGCGATCATTCCGGGCGCGGCCACGGCGCCGGCTCTGGTGCTGGTCGGTCTTTTCATGATGACACCGATTCTGGAGATCGATTTCGGAGATTATACGGAATCCTTGCCGGCCTTCCTGTGCATCATCATGATGCCGCTCACCTACAGCATATCGGAAGGCATCGTCTTCGGTGTTATTTCGTACGCCCTCTTGAAGCTGCTGACCGGGCGCGGAAAGGAAGTGCACGCCGTCACGTATGCGGTCGCGGCCATCTTCGTGGCCTCCCTGTTCTTGAAGTGAGCAATTAAAGCTTTTGACATTGCTCACGGACCCGACTTCCTTTGTCCCCAACCCTCCATTCCTTTGCGGCGCACGTCGCTCTTTGCGTTGAAAGAAGAAATGGAACAGGAGGACGCAGAGACCGATATGGTAAACGACGAACCACGAAACCCGTCGCAGGCAATATTTTGAACAGAAGGACGCAAAGTCTATTGCGGAGACGGAATGGCCGCACAGACCAGGCACACCACTATTTTGAAAAGGTGGTGTGACGCGACCCGGCGGCCCTATCCCAACACCCAAGTCTCTGCGGGCTCCTGTTCAAAAAACAATGTGGCTCGACTGGACCGACGGGCTCTATCCCAACGCCCGAGCCTTTGCGAGCTTCTGTTCAAAAGAAGAGAAACCACGGATGTACGCCCTACGCGAGGCGGATCCGCGCAAACCCACGTTTGCCCGCGCGCAGAACCATGCCGTCTTTGATCGTTACGGTCATGCGTGGATCGGACACCTTCACGTCATCGATTCGCACCCCGCCCTGCTGCACCAACCGGCGCGCCTCGCCCTTGCTCGACGCCAAGCCGGCCGTCGTCAACAGCGTGAGCAACCCAATCAGACCGTCGGGCGCAAGGTCCGCGCCGATCACAACCTCCGGGATGTCCGTCGGGTTCTGCCGCTCCGAAAAGACCTTGGCGAACTCCTCCGATGCAGCTCGCGCCGCCGACTCATCGTGAAACCATGCCACAATGCGGCTCGCCAACGCGTCCTTGGCCCCGCGCGGATGCTTCTTCCGCAACGTTGCGATCTCCTCATCGGACGCGCATAGCACCAACGAGAAATACCGCCACATCAAGTCGTCGCTCACCGACATAAGCTTTCCGAACATGTCGCCCGGAGCGTCCGTCACACCCACGTAATTGTTCAGGCTCTTGCTCATCTTCTGCACGCCGTCGAGCCCCTCGATCAGCGGCAATGTCAACACCACCTGCGGTTCCTGACCGTAGATTTTCTGTAGCTCCCGCCCCAGCAGGAGGTTGAACAACTGGTCCGTACCGCCCAACTCAATGTCGGCCTTGACCATGACGGAATCATACGCCTGGACCAACGGATACAGGAATTCGACCAGCGAAATCGGCTGATTATCCGCGTGGCGTTTCGCGAAATCGTCGCGCTGCAGCATCTGCGCCACGGTGACATGTGCCGACAGGCGAATCACGTCCTCGAAATTCATCGGACCGAACCACTCGGAATTAAAACGCACCTCCGTCCGATCACGGTCCAGCACCTGAAACACCTGTTCCTGATAGCTCTTCGCATTCGCCATCACTTCGTCGCGCGACAATTGCGGACGGGTCTTGGACTTACCGGACGGATCGCCGATCATGGCGGTGAAATCGCCGATGATGAACACGACGGCATGCCCGAGATCCTGACATTCGCGCAGTTTGTTCAGGCCGACGACATGCCCCAGGTGGATATCCGGCGCAGACGGGTCCGCGCCGTACTTCACACGCAGCGGGCGACCTTCCTTCTCCGCCACCTCCAGCTTGCGCTTGAGTTCATCGGCGGATACCAGATCCACCGATCGTGCCGCGATACGTTCACATTGTTGTTCGATTTCCAAGGACATAGCATGGGAACCCTACAGGAGATGCGGACAACAATTCCAGCCGTTTGTTGATCCACCCCACCCTTGCCGGCCGGACGAAGAGCTAAACCACGGATTACAGGCATGTGGTCCGTGGTTCCCTCTTCTCTGGTTGCGGCTAGGCTATGCGGCGAATTCTGAGTCGGTCGCGCGGCAGCGTTACTCTACCAGCGCGAACACGCGCATCACCGCCAGATGCTGCATATTGAAGTCCGCCGAGTCACCCACGCGTGCCGGCAACAAGTGGTCATTCCACAAACGGCTGTCGAATACGAGGCCGTTGGTGAAGACATACCCACCAAATGCATAAGGCAATTCCCGCGTCTCCAGCCGGTGGTCGGGCAGAACAAAATCATAGTGTTGATTCCGCGGAATGTTCGTCTCGCGCACACCCTGTTGGTCGGCAGGCTGCCCCGCATCCGACACGTATGCTTCCAGGATCTGAATCGTTTCCTCG
>SKZA01000243.1 GCA_007127595.1 Kiritimatiellia bacterium | reverse complement strand
TTGTTGATGGCAAACGTGCCCACATCGTGGAAGCGATTGATCTGGTAGCCCGCATCGCTCAACGCAGGCGTCCGACCTACCCAATGCCAGATATGCTGGAGTTGGTCCACGACGGTGTAACGGAAGCCCATGTCCTTGATCTTATCGAACACATCCGCGTCCAACAGTCGTTCCGGCGTCCAGAACACGGCGGAGTTGGTGTCGAATTCAACGCCGTAGATGTCATAGAAGAACTGGTTCGCCAGCTCGACATTGTCGCGGTTAAATTCATGCGTGAAATAGGGCAGCATATGATCGGAGAACGTGCTGGCCAAAAGATGGACCACGTTGGTTTCGATCAAATCGCGAAGCCGGGCGTTGAAGGCCGGCCCATCGCGCCACGGCACGGCTTCGCCGGGATCCGCCTCGGCCCATTGAATGGCGGAGGCCAGCGTGGGCGTAATGTGCAGGTTCAGGGGCTGGCCAAAGACATCGTGCGTATCCAATGCGCGATAATAGCCCGCGCCTTCATTGTTATTGATCAGATCCTGAATCACGCTGCCCGGCTGAATTGCCTGATTCGCATGGATGATGGAGGCGACCTTGACCCGGCCGGGTTGGCTGTTGCCCGGGATCCATTGCGTCAGGACGCTGCCGGCCCCTTGCAAGCCGGCTTGGGCGTTCCAATGGTCTTCCGCGATCCAGTCGTTCAGGATCGAGTCGCGAATATCGCTGCGCCCGCCGATGTCGCCGGACCCCTGCGGATCGTTGCCGGTGCCACTCTTAACGGAAAAGACCTGGTAATTGAGGGCGGTGGGATCCAGGCCGCTCCACCCGGCGGTAATCAGCGCGTCGCGGTCAATGGCCACCTCTATGGCGTCGAGTTCGGAATTGAAATAGGCGCCCAGATAGTATTCGCCTCGCGGCTCTACGCCGCCATGCGTAAACAGATCCTGGCCGAACACGTCCGTGTTGTTGATGAAATCTTCGTCCACGTAGACCATGCCGATGCCGGACTCGTAAATGGCCACGACCACTTTCCAACGCATGTCGGTAAGGGTATCCACCTCATCCGGCAACACGCGTTCGCCGGTAGGATTGCCCATATCGCCGAAATTGATGACGATGTAGTAGTCCACTTCCCCCTGCTCGGCCAAAGCTTGCAGATCATGAATATCCAGACGGAAATAGAAGCGTCCGTCGCCGCCTTGGCCCGGGTCGCCGCCATCACGCGCATAGAACGCAACGAGGTCGCGCGAATTGTCCCAGCCATCCCAGGCACGATAGATATCGCCGCCCCGATGATTGAAGCCCGCGCCGTGATATGGGTCCAAGGCCAGCAGGTCGTCCCATGTCCAGTCAATAAACTCGCGGAACCGCATGATGCCGCCCACTTCACCCAGTTCGGGTCCCGGCCCAACTTCAATGCTTCCGGCCGGCGGCACAAAGGTAACGTCCAGACGCGGATCGGTGCCGTTCAGGAAGTGGTCCATGTTCGTGACGCCATCGCCGGTCAAGTCGCCGTCGGGCCCGTTCAGCGGGTCACCCGGTTCGCCGGTGCGCCAGTTGTATACGCCGTCGTCCAGCGGATCGAGGCCGTAGCGCACCTTCCAACCGTCGGGCAAACCGTCACCGATGGTGTCAATCACCAGCGGATCAGTTTCAGTGACGAGCAGGCGCGGCCAGCCATTGGTCTGCATTGTGCCGCCGCCGTTGATGCCGGGGCGGAACGCGTTGGTCAATACCGCATAATGCACTGCGCGCGAGATGATCGGCGCGAAATCGTACAGGTGCGCGTTCGGGATATGGGATGGCTCGTTATTGTCGTCCCAGTAGATGATATCGAGATCGTCGGGCATCCGGTTGAACTGGAAGAAGTCGCCATTCCAGTCGGTATAATCCACTTCGAGCAGCGTATCGTTCTCGAAGCGGAGATAGATATCCACACGCCCGCTTCTGCTCACATCGGATTGTCCGTCCAACAATCCGTCGCCGATGGTGTCGGGACTGTTCGGGTCGGTCTCGAGGAAGATCGCGTTAGCCGGCAAACGGCCGCGATCCACCCGTGACGAGTTATAGACCGTGGGGATGTTGGGATGCATCAGGATGCTTTCCACCTTGCCGTCCGGCCCCAGCAGACCGATGTCTACGCGTCCGTTACGGTTGAGGTCTTCTTCGGAATCGCGCAATCCGTCTCCGTCCGTATCCGGCCGGGTCGGATCGGTCATGGACCCGGTTATCTGATCGGTGCGCCCGGCAAATTCGCGGAAGTCGGGATGCCAATCGTTATCGAACGTATTGAACAAGGGCGGATCAAGGCTGGGAATGAAATTGTTGTACCCGTCCGCATTCGTGTCCTCCGTGATATCCGTGGCGTTGGTGTCGATCGGACCGACCAGACCCAACTGCAGACCGTCCGGAAGACCGCCGCCATCGGTGTTGGGCATCAACGGATCGGTCCGCCCGGTGATCCGCCACATATGCACCTGACCGTTAACCCAAAACTCGCTGTCCACCTCCGGCAGCGGCGTCTGGGTTACTTCCATGTTGTCCGGAAGCCCGTCGTCGTCCGAATCGCCGCTGTCGTCCTGCTCAACGACCTGGCGAAGCACCACGGGGATGCTGCGCATACTGCTATGCGAGATCTCGTTGGTATTCGGCGCATTGGTATTTCCATGGGCAAAGAACACGAAGGTGCCCGCCGTCATGTTGGTCCAGTTAAAGGTCCAGACAATATCGCTGCCGTTCGTGACCGGCCCGCTGATGTAGTCCGCCTGACCGCGATCGCCTTCAAACTCGATCCACACGTGCTGATACTCGGGAGCCGCCGTCACCAGAATCGTGTATTCCCGGTCTTCCGGATCGGGGTCCGATACATCGGGCAATACGATGACGGTCTGCCGCCCATTGGAATCGAACTGTTCGGGCCGCGTCACAATCAGCGTAGGCGGCAGCGGGGTTTCCTGCGCCCGGACCTGGCGAAAGGCCGTCAGATTGATCGCTTCATGCGCGTACTGCACCTCGATCTGATGCAGATAGTCCGGATCACCATTGAAGAGGTTCGGCAGGTCAAAGGCGAGTGCGTGATAGTCGTCCGTTTCGTTATAAACGATATCGTAGTCATCCTTGCTCTGCGCGGAACCATTGATCCGAATCGTGAACCGGTCAATGAGCTGTTCCGTGTTGGTGCCATCGGCCAGGATCTTCGAGAAGTAGGCTTTCATGCCGTAGCCTTCGGACACCGTGTCCCCGTCGTTTTGCGGCCAGGCCACAAAGAGTACCTGTTCCGGGCCGCGCGTCCGCACTTCGCGTTCCAGCGTGGTGAAGTGCCCGGCCTCATCGCTCATCGCTTCGGTCCATTCGTCCTGGGGCGTCGAACTAAGCTCGACCAGCCGCACGCGGATCGTGGCATCGCCCTCGGACGGAATATTGCGATAGGTGAACCGCCACTCATCCGGATAATCGCTCTCGATGTCCAGGCTGGGCGTCACCCGTGTCGCCTGGACCCAGGATGTCTGCCCCAATTCATTCGTGCCGTTTCCATTCAACACGCCGGTCTGCCCGTCGTCGTTGCCGGGATCGCCGTCTTCGATGTTGAACCACACCTCGGTTACGGTGGGATCGGTGCGCACGACCACGCCGTATTCGCGTGAGGGCAATTCATCGTCGTGCGCGGGGAACTTGATTTCGCCCGTGGGCCGTTCGAGGTCGAGATAGAAGGTTTGCTTGAAGGTATTATAAATCGGCGCAGCCCCGTCGCGCTGCAGAAAGGCGCGCGCCTGAATGAAGTTCATCCCTTCCTGCAAACCGGTCTCCATGATCGGATTGCCGTCGGCTTGAGCGTAGTCGTTGTGCGGGAAGTATTCTATCGTTTCGGCGTTGAAGTCCGTGATCTGCCATACGCCCATCATCTTTTCCTTGTAGTCCACCGCGAACCCGTCGGACGGGAACACGGCTTCCCACCCGTTGGTGTGCCCGTTGAAGGCCTTGCCCTGCTCGCGCAGGATACTGATCTTGTAACGGAATTCGGTTCCAGACGGCATGGCCGGAATCTCAAACTCCCACCAATCCGATGATCCGTCGCCGTCGCCGACCCAGTACCCGTGGGACACAAGGGTCGCGTCATTGGCGGGGATGCCGGCGGCCCCTTCCGGCCACGCGATGCCATTGGTGGTGTAATACAGTTGGACTTCGTTGCCGGGCTCCTTCGGTGTCTTGACACCGAGGTAGAGGGTTGCATTCGCCGCATCTTGCGGCGGCGGCCAGAACTGCGCGTTGCCTTCGCGCGG
>SKZA01000203.1 GCA_007127595.1 Kiritimatiellia bacterium | reverse complement strand
CCGACATGGTGGCGCTCGTTTGTTTCCACTCCTCCGCCAGTTCGGCGTTCCGCAATATGGTTTGCACGGCGTCTACCGGATTGCCCGCCAGCGGCAGTTTGACGACATGCATGACGGGATCATCTTCCGGCATGGCGATGATCCGCGCCGTGTCGCCCAGCGAAGCGCTCAGACGCGTCAACTGATCCGCGTTGGCGCCATGAATGGTGATCCGAACCGGATGCGGGGCGGACCAGAGCCGAACCGCGTCCTGCGCCATCATGACGCCGAGTCGTTGCCACCATTCCGCGGAAGGGGAAGTGCCCCCGGACAGCAACCAATTCCCGCGCACGCTGGGGTTGCCCCACATGTCCACGGGCTCGTGTGATCCGCCCATGCCCATTTCCCAGTTGACCGTCAACCACTCCTCTTCGCCTTCCGCGCCCCGCTCGATTCTGAGGATCGTGTCCAGCGCGGGCGTGTCGTCCGCCGGGGTGATGACTTCCACGCCGCACGAGCGTAGCGCGGCGGCTACGGAAGCGTGATACGCCTTCTTCAACTCTTCGGACAGGTCGGCTTCGATGCGCAGCGCCAGCACGGGTTTCCATGCGTCGCGCGCGTCCGGGTTATGCATCGCCGTCGCCGGAAAGGCGGGAAGCGGCTTGACCAGCGCCCGGACCCGTACCCGGTACACGGGTGGATCGGTGAACGGCACGAGACCGGCTTCCTGCACTTCCATGTTGTCGATGTATCCCATGCCCCGGGTGCGGACGCCCTTTTCCTTAAGCTGCATGTCTTCCACTTTGACACTGACATCGACCGAGACTTGCGACTGGACGATCGCGTTTAATTGCGCGTCAACAAGGGCCTTGCGATGGACGTCCTCCAGCGTTTCACCTTCCAGCAAGGTGGCGTATCCGATCGCCTCGACGGCGACCGCATTCGGGGCGCTGAGCGCGGGGACCACCGTGAACAGGTAAGCCGCAACATACAATGGGACTGTGAGAAATAGCTTCATTATCCGGTCTGATTTATTTCTGTGAGGGAGGGGAAGAGCGAGGAACAGCATTATTCTGCGAACCTGCGCATGTTTTGCAGGTCGCGACGGGTGACCACCAAATCGGCGCGCACCTCCACGACCTTGTCGTCCATCCTGCGCGGATCACGCACGAGGGTCATTTCCGCGCGCGATAGCCAGCCCGCCGTCTCCTGTTGAGCGCGGTGATCCACAAACATCAAGTCCTCTACGGTGACCTTATCGGTCACGTAAGCACCCTTAACGTTCTTCAGAAGATTGGCCCTCGCAATGGCCTCGGCTGCCATCTGCGCCTTGATCAGATCGCTTTCATCGCCCGGTTCCGCCACGAGCGCCACACCCGTGGCTGTAAACAGGTAATTGCCCCGTGTGACTCGTTCGGCGCCGGCTTCATGATAAGAGCTCGCGCAGCCCGTAGCCAGAGCGCCCACCATAGCGCACATTATCCATCCATGAATCAATTTCATTACTTTGCCCTCCCGCATCCTCGTTGCTATGACGTTATCGACTGTCGTCCGCCACGAAAGCGGACAGGCGCTGCAGATCTTCGCTCGAAAGTTCAACCCGGGCCACGACCTCGCACTGGTTTCGGCTGACCCATTCGGGTTTCGAGAACCGTACGTTTTCCAGAATGCCTTCTACATGTTGACGAGCGTGATGCTGCACCATGATCAGGTTACGCACTTCGATGGTTTCTTCGACGCGTATTTCCCCGATTTGCTCGCGGACCGCGGCTGCCGCACGCATCCGCGCCGCTTCTTCGGCGCGCGCCATGCGTTCGGGCAGGGAGAGGGGAGTCAGACGCGAGGCCCCTTGGGAAACGAGATTGCCGTTGTTATCCATGCCCACACGGACCGTCACTTCGGCGAGGCCGGTGGCTTCATCGTATGTCTGGCGCACAATGTGAACCCCCTCGATCTGGCCGGACATCTCTATCGCAATCTTTTCTCCGGCGAACGCCATATCACGCACTTCGCCGGTGCGCGTTACACGCATGCCACGCACCTTTTCGGCAAGTTCCGCTATGGCGCGATACTTCGCGGCTTCGAGCGCCGTGAATTTTTTCTGGATGTCCGTCGGAGCGTGGGGCGCGGGCAGTCCTTTGCCGGTGGCCTCAATGATGACATCCCATGTGCTCGGGGAGGACGCCGTCATGGCAAGCGTGGCGTCTTCAAGAAAGGCGACCCCTTTGCCTTCAATTGTGATGGGTTGGTGCGCCTGGCGTCTGGGGGAAGTGGCGCAGCCGGAAACAAAAAAAGTGGTGGCAAAGATACCGGTGATCAAAAAAGAAAGAGTGACTGGCGTTAACCGATGCATCCAGCGTGAGGCCGTCCAATCCATCTCCTTCATAAATCCTCCAAGCACAGTGACCTCGGGCACGTGTGTTTCTGATCTGATTTCATGCGGGCGAGTATAGGGGCATACCTGATGAAGTCAATAGGGTATTTCCTTTTGGATGCCCGGCTCGTCCATAACCGAGCACACTTACTCGGATCCCCTTATTAATCCGCAAGCGGATTGTGCCAGCGCAGATCGGAGAAGCGGGCAAAATCGCCGTCCGACGAGCAGACGGTCAAGCCGTGCTCTATCGCAAGCGCAGCTAAATGAGCGTCGTGAATCAGGTTTGCGCCGGAACAGGCTGGAATTAGTTTGCCGAGTACTTCGGTGTGTCGCTCGGTGGGGTTCGGTATCCATGAGGTATCGCAAGCCAGCCATTGTTCGACTTGGCCCCAAGCACTGGCGACCGTTTCAGGCTTTGCGAAAACGCGCGGACTCGAAACCAGACGCACAAACGCCAAAAGGCTGGGCCAGGGTAATCCGACGCGACCTGGCTCCGTAAGTTGAGCATCCAGCCAAGCCTTGGCAGGGTGATGTTCTGGCGTGGATTGTACGTGTGCGTAGATCAGAAGGTTTGCATCAATGAGAATCATCGCCAAGCATCGCCCTCGGCTATAGCCAGCGCCTCTGCAACATCGTCCAGCGGAACGCGACACGCGCCCAGATCCACGGTACTGGTGGAAAAGGGCTTGGTCGGTTGAGGGGGGGCATCCAGACGGGCGAGCCCTATACGTAGAGCCTCGTTGACCGCCGCTTTCAGCGTGATCTTCCGCTCCCGCCGAAGTTTTTCCAAACGGCTTCCTACATCCGGCTCAAGAGTCAATGTCGTTCTCATACATACTAACATAAGCCCATTGATGTCTTGATGTCAATAGCTTCTTAAAGCCAGCCAGCGTGGATTGCCGTCAATCGTTGTAGAGCTCATTATCGGTACCCGTCTGGAAGGACGATTTCCGCTATGCAAGGACTGACCCCTTTTACACTTCCTCCCCACACTTACTCGGATCCCCTTACGCGCCCTGCTTACGCGGCGATTAAGTCAATCGGGTAAGTGTATCCGATGAAGTGTTGCGATTAAGAGTCTGCGAAAAGCCACATCCGTCGGCGATGGATTTAGCGGATCAGGTTTCGCCCGCTTGCAGCAACTCGCGAATGATCGCCCTGCGTTCATCTTCCACGGAAAGGTCGGGCATGGTTTTCCCCGCGCGACGGTACCAGTAGTGTGCGTTGCCGGTGTCGCCTTCTTCCCGGTGCAGATAGGCGTGCACCCAACGGCCTTCCGAGGTGTCGTCGTCCTGCGCGATACGATGCGCCTGATCCCAGTCGCCTTTCTCCGCAAACCACAACGCTTTGAGCGCGGGCGACAATCCTTCTGGTGGCCCGTCTTCCTCTAACGTCTCGAAGAATTCCTTTTCGGTCATTGGTACAATCCGCCTTTTGCGCCTTCTTGCGCCTTTGCGGCGAACGCTCTTTCCTCACGCCTTTTTCATATTCTCCCAGAGCCCCATCACGTTGCCTTCGGTGTCGCGGAAGTAGGCATACCAACCCATCTCCGGCACTTCGCCTTTGGGCACAAGCAGTTTCCCGCCTGCGGCTTCAATCTTCGGGATATGATTGTCGATCGAATCCACCTCCATCGTAACGACGGGTCCCTGAAACGGCGCTTCCCTTTTGAACATGCCGCCGTTGATGCCGCCTTTCTCCATGTACATGAACTCGTCGTCCACCGGCGTGGTGATGGCAAATGTGTACACGTCGTCCTGGAACGGCATATCCTCCGTGCGCCAGCCGAACACCTCGGCATAGAACGTCTTCGCACGATCGCGATCTTCAATCGGAATTTCGAAATGGCAGACCTTGTTCATGATGTGTCCTCCTGATTTATCGGGTGATGTTTTGTGATCACACTACATCGCTAT
>SKZA01000083.1 GCA_007127595.1 Kiritimatiellia bacterium | reverse complement strand
CAACGCGCGCAAGCGGGCGAAATACGGACGGGCCTTTTCGGGGTCCTCCGTAAACGGCGGCATGGTCATCAGGCCGAGTACGTCCACATTCATCAGGTGCGCTGTTGCCTCCAACACTTCCGGGACGCCTTCCGGGGGCAATCCGTATTTTGCTGTCTCTCCCGATACATTGACCTCGATAAAGGCCTGCAGCGTCACGCCGGCGCCTTCCGCTCCCCGATTCAGCGCCTCCAAAAGTTTCAGCGAATCGACGGAATGTACGGCCTCGAAGAGTTGTACGGCGAACTTGACCTTATTCGTCTGGAGATGGCCCACCATATGCCAGCGCAAGTGGCCCGGGGACTCGGGGATCTTTGCGCGCGCTTCCTGCACCTTGCTTTCACCGAACAGGATCAGGCCGGCGTCCGCCGCTTCCCGGATGCGTTCGGGCCCATGCCCTTTCGACACGCCCAAGAGATTCACCTCGTCGCGTGAGCGGCCCGCGCGCTCGCAAGCGGTCCGGATACGTTCCTCGACACGCTGTAAGCGGTCCGCAAAGGTTTCCGTTAGATTTGGTTCTTCGATCATCACCCCATAGTATATACTGTCGACCGAGAGCGTAAAAAGGAATTCCACCGACGAGACCGGAGGCGTTGATCATCATGAAACATGAAAAGATTGAGATCGGGGATCAGGAAGCGGATGGGTATGTGATTCCACTTGAATCATGCAACCTCGTCTTTGCAACCAAAGGGAACAGTCTGCTTGCATGTGGCGCCATCGATGTCGCCGCCATGGACAAGTTCAACGTGCCCACCGCCAAGGTCACGGGTGTCTCCTCGGTGGACGACCTGCTGAATGGCGAAATCAAGGCCGTTAATCAAGCCGCAGAAGCCCGCGGCGTCACAAGCGGCATGAGGGGACGCGACGCCCTGGCACGGTTGTAGCGCAGGCCAAGACTGCAGGGGATCAATCCACAAAGCGATATTTCAGGATACACCAGATCGCGCGGAACCCGTCTTTCCACGTGATCTTCTTGCCTTCGGCGTAACTGCGGCCGTAGTACGAAATGGGCACTTCGTACATAATCCAGCCGCCGCGCGCGACCTTGGCGGTGATCTCGACCTCGAACCCAAACCGGTTCTCCTTGATCTCCACGGAGTCCAGCACCTTCTTCTTGAAGACCTTGTAACATACCTCCATATCCGTGAGGTTGATGTTGGTCATCATGTTGGAAAGCATCGTGAGAAACTTATTTCCGAGATAATGCCAGTAATAGACCACGCGATGTGCGCCCCCGCCCAGAAAACGTGATCCATAAACAACGTCGGCATGACCTTCCAGAATCGGTTTCAGCAAATTCGGGTATTCCTTCGGATCGTATTCCAGGTCCGCGTCCTGAATGATGACCAAATCACCCGTTGCCGTCTTGAAACCGGTGCGTAGGGCGGCGCCCTTCCCTTGATTCACATCGTGGTACGCGAATTTCCATTCGGGGTGCGCCTGTTCGAGCGTCTTCATCACGTCTCGCGTGCCGTCCCGGGAACAATCGTCCACCAGGACAATCTCCTTATCCATTCCGACATCCACGCGGTTGACCTTGTCCACAAGGTGTTCAAGCGTGGCCGCCTCATTAAAAACCGGTATCACAATCGAAAGTTTCATCTTTCAGGCACCTGTATCCTGATGGGCAATACGTTCTAATCAAAATCCGGCGGCCGAGCAACCTGAATCACAGCGTGGGCTGATGGAAACGCAGGCGCAGATCGATTTCACGCGTCTCGGGCCCGCTCAATTCCGGTCGCATCCGTATGCGCCGACGTTCCACTTCATATTCCATGCTCGCGCGCTGTACATTCCAGCTCAACCCCGTGGGCGGACGCTCATTAATTTCCACCGCAATGCGGCCCGGCCGCTCGCTTTCGATCGCCAACCGGTACACCTCTTCGTAAAAGCCGTGTTCCACGCCCGTGCGCTCCCGCACGCGCCGCATTCCGCGCACATCCGGCGTGGGCCCGAGATCGATGCGGATTTCCCGGTTAATCGCGGTATGCGGCAGAAAACCGGCAGGCAAAACGGTGCGGCGGGTGACTCCGTGAAAGACCTCGACCGGTCCCGGCGGCAGGGTCCACCCCAAACGGTTTGCCGCCGTGTTATCGAAGACGAGATACTGCTGCAAAGGAAGAAATGTTCCGGTGATACTCAGGGGAACATGTTGCGAATCCATCACATAAAGGCGGGAAGACGGGATCCGATGCGATTGTATGAAATGAACTTCCGTCTTCGTATGAGAAGAGATATTGGCCCGTCGCGGCAGGCGATACCCGAATTCCGGGGGATAATCGAAACGGGGAGTTTTCCAAAGGTCTGTGATCGGCGAATCCGCAAGCAACAGGAAGCCGGGCTGTCGAGGCGGTTCGCGAGGCCGTCGCGGATCGGCGCCCACCAAACGGACCAGCGCGTTTGTGAACGAACGCGACGTACGGTTATCGATCCGGACAAAGCCGGTCAGGTCGAGCGCAACCCGTTCGTCCAAACCATCCGGTTCGCCACGAATATAGACCTGATAATGCGACGCCCAATTCAGTCCGCGCGTTCGATACACGATTTCCAGCGAACGGGCGCCGCCAATCGGGAAATTGATACGGCAACGCACCGGACCCGTTCCCTGTCTCGTGTCGGGCCTTCGTATGACACCCGACGGCGTAAGAGCCAGCGCATCATCGTCCACCGGCAAGGCATGCGTTTCCGTGCGGTCCATCCGCTCCCAGTGCAGTAGGTCCACGGGTATCCGCCGGGTTCGAATTATGAGCGAAGACAAGTCGGCTTCTGCCGGGATGTGCTCGAGGTAAATGTCCTGTTCGCCGGGGACGAGATCAAAACGCCGCATTTCCCGGACCACGGCTGAGTCTTCGCCAATTGTCAATGTGACATCGAGAATTTCCGACGCCGCTAATGGTGCGTAACCACTCGCGACCATCAGCAGCCACGATGCGGGCAAAACCCGTGCGAGATTGCGACGGGCCCGAAACATGCGATGCTTCGACCTGACGTCTCGTCGCATCATGATCTACCAGCTGTAACGAACGGTGTAATGAATCGTTCGCCGACCACCCGGCCGCAAGGTTGGCCGGAACTCGATAGTTTGCTCGCCGGTCTTCTCGTACTCGGCGTCGGCGCGCACGATTTCATATTCGTGCCAGCGATACAAGTGTTCAACAACGCGTATCTCCACCGCATTGTCGGTGTTGTTTTCGACGGTTATCTGAAATGATTCCTCATACACGCGCAGCGGCGTTATCTCCGAGTAGCTCGTCCGCTCGCGTTCGCCTCGCAATCCGCGCGCCGGACCGAGGAGCACGTGACCGGACTCATCAGCCGTCGTCGGAAGCAAAGTGTCTTCGCCAATAAACTCGACCGCCCCATCCCTCTTGCGCTGATACAGGCGGAACTGCCCCGAGGGCAGGTCTATGCCGAGCCCCGTCGCGCGCTCATTATCAAACTGCAAATGGGTCTCCACAACCGAATGCGATTCCGTTCCGTAATTCCAGTCGTTGCGGCGCTGACGCTGAAAGCGATCGAAGCGGACGCCGTCATAGACAAAGAAGCGGGACACAGGCAAGGCGTCCACGCGCACATATTGGACAAATTTCTGGTCGCCGTGCCGTAACGTCACGGGCTGGTCCAGACGATACGTATGCACAGGAGCCAGGCTGACGGTCGCCTCCTCGAATGAGGGTTCTTCAGCGCCGTACGCATAACGCAGAGGCGGACTGGTGAATCGCGGATCGCGCGGTGAAGCGACGGCTGAGCGACGGCGTTCCCTTAGCATGCCGCGTTCCGTCGCGACCAATTGTATGCTGGCCTCTTCATAATCGCCGCCCGACTGGTTCATCAACCCAATGCGCCCCCCGAAGTAGGCGTTTTCTCCCTCTTCATCCAGCACCACTTCGTAGGCCGCTTTCCAGCGGAAGTCGTCCACCCGGTAGGTCAAGCGAATGTTCTGGGGGCCTTCCTGTTCGGCCCGGACACGCCACTGGAGCGTGGGTTCCAAGTAGGCGTTCCGCCCAACGTCGGGCAGGATGACTTGCGAAACATGATCGGGACTCAGGAAGACGCGCGCGCCGTCGTCGTCCGTCTCCAGAAGCAGCATGTCATGGTCGTTGGGTTCGCCGCGCCAGCGCGGGACATGCAAGAGCCGTCCGCGATGGTGTTCGCCGTTCGCAAGGATTTCCACCGTACGCCCTAAATATCGGGTCAACAGCGCCTCGGGTGATACCGGATCATAGAAGAATTGCTGTT
>SKZA01000348.1 GCA_007127595.1 Kiritimatiellia bacterium | reverse complement strand
TTCACGCCTACCACGCCCAGCGCATTGTTGCCGACGGCGCCGATCGTGCCTGCCACGTGAGTGCCGTGGCTTTGTCCGTCCATGGGGTCGCCGCTGGTCATAGTTCCGTCGCCATCCGTCCATCGTGCGCCGTAGATGTCGTTGAATTCTGGATCCGGATCAGGATTGACCCACATATTGGCAGCCCAGTCCGGGTGATTGTAATCGATGCCGGTATCGATTACCGCGACGATCACATTGCTGCTGCCGGTGGTGGTGGCCCACGCCTGGAGGGCGCTGATGTCCGCGCCCGGCGTACCGTCGCTCTGGCCGGTATTATGCAGGCCCCACAGCAGATTGAAGGAGGGGTCGTTCGGTGTGTTCATCGGCGAATAGATAAAGTTCGGCTCCGCGTATTCGACCTCCGGTCGCGCTTCATAGGCGGCGATCATTTCGGCAAGATCGGCGCCCGGCGGTAGTTCCACGACTTCCACCGGGATCGTGCGGTATCGGTGGCGCCGTTCGGTGCCCATCAGGGTATGTACGGCGTGGCGCGCTACACCCGATTCGGTCTGCGGAGTGAAACGGACCAGCAAGGTGTCCGGCGCGCGCGGCGCATCGGATTCCAGTGCAGCCTGCCGCAATTCGCGGGGGTCGCGCGCGTCGTCCGTTGCAGGGGCTGTCGCTTGGATCGCGGTCTCTTCCATCGGTTCGCCGCCGATGACGACGTTCAGCACGGTTAATTCGTCGACCAGATTCGTGTTGAAGATGGTAATCTGTTCGATGCGCTCCTGATTAATGAACACATCGCCGAAGGGCATATCCAGATCATCCGCGGGCAGGATGCTATCCTCGACGTCGATCGCGCCGCGCAACTCGACGATGGAAAATGTCCCTGTCGTCGCTCCGTCCCAGGCCAGCTCACTGATGGTGGCGATCACGGTATACTCGCCGACTTCCACGGGCGGCGTGGGGGAGTCATCGTAGGTAAAGACGACGTTCAGGCCTGACGGATCGGTTACGGCTGTGGGGGATTTCGGCCTTCCGTCATAGAATTGCGTGAGGTTTTCTAGGGAGACGTCCGCCGAATTCTTGTTCACCTGCAATTGGATCGCGCGGGTTTGAACCGGGTTCGCTTCGTCGTTGCTTTCAATCGTCAAGACGGCTTGACGCGTTGCGCCGGCCAAATCGGCGGGCGCTGTAAGTCCGGCGGTGAGTGTCCCGGAGGTTTCGGGCGGAATGGTGTTTGACATCGGGCTCAATTGAATCCAGTCATCCCAGGCTTCACGAGGGGAGACCGCCACATTGTCGACATACCAGCCTTCCTCCATCCCGCTGTAGAAGTTGTCCGTGATGAAGTAGAACGCCAACCAAACCCATTCACCCGCGTATGCGGAGAGATCAAACGTGGCGGAGGACCAGTCGTCGGATCCTGAGAAGACACCAAGGGTGGAGCCGTATAATGTGTACGGGTACCCGCCGTCGGGTTCGAGCAGGAAGAAATTTTCCCCGTTTCTGGATATGGCCACCAAACCGCCGTGAAATGCGGTATCCGTGCCGGGCCAGATTTCGGCGTCGATCCAGTGATCGAAGACCAGGCTGGGTTCGTTGGTGTGCAGCAGAACGGGGGGCGTTGTCGCCCGCGCAAACATGAAAGTGCTGTAGCCGCTATACCACGCGTGATCCCCGCTGGTTGCGCGATTGGTGGAAATACCCCACAACGGATTGTCCCCGGCTACCGTCCAACCGTTCGTGCCTTGTTCGATGTCGTCAAAGAAATCGTGGGCCAGCAGTTCGACGCTCCATTCCAGCAAGGCATTTCCACTATTGGTCAGCGTATAGACGAGGTTCGTTGATCCCAGGGGATCGAGGGCCACTATTTGCTCGTCGACCGGATCGATCTCCAGGGAAGCGAACTGCACGTTGACTTCCACTTCGGTGTCCGCGTTGGCATAGAGATTCGTATCTTGAGGCAGGAAGACCACCGCCTGCGTGGATATGCCGCCGGGCGGGACAATGGAATCATCCAGCCATTCAAAGTCGCCGTCCGTATCCGCCGACCCGCCTGTCAACGAAGATTCCGCCAGCGATTGGCCCAAGGAGAGGTCGGAAGCCTCGGGTGGCGTGAGAATGGTCGGTATGGCCTTGTTCACGAAGAACGACCGGCTGACGGACGGGGCGGGCTGATATTCTTCGTCACCGTCCTGGGTCGCGACAATCGTGACCGCGCCGGAAGTGGAGAAGACCGCTTCGTTGTCATTTTGAATGGAGGCGGGCCCGCTTTCGACGTGGAAGCTGACGGGCAACCCGCTGGAGGCGGATGCGCTTAATTCCACGACGTTGGTGGTGACCACGTCTCCCTCAATCGGGTCGAAGGTGATCGTTTGCGACTCACGGGCTTGCCCGAGCGTGGTCGCGTTGGTCACCACGTACTCGCTCTCGCCATATTCATTCAAGGCTTTTACGCGGAGGAAGTATTCCGATACAACCTCAAGTCCGCTTACCGTAATATTCGTCGCGGTGGTCATCAGGTTCGAGTAGCCCGGTACGAAAGCGCCCACTTCCACTGCGGCGTTTGTCCAGGCAAGGTTATCGATGCCCGCCGGTCGGGTGCCGGTGTTGGTCACCGTAATCGTGAAGGGGCCGTCGATATCCAGGTCGCTGAACAAGGCGGTATTCAAGCTGTTGGCCAAATTCGCCGTGCCGATCTGATTGGTGGTGTTGATATAAATGGCAATGTCGCCGCCCGGCTGTCCGGTAAACTTGCGGTGGTCGAGACTCAGTTGGTCGAGGCTTTGCTCGATGGGGGACGAGATCACATATCCGCCGCCGGAATTTAACGTAAGCGCGGTGCCGGTCATGGTGTCGTTGTTTTGCGCATTGAAAGCCGACCACACGATCCCTTCATTGGTCCAGATGATCGTGCGATAGGTGGAGTTGGGGTTGCCGGTCCCCGAAAAACCCTCGAACCCGCCTGTCCCAATCGTTGAGCTGGTGAAAGACTCGTCCGTGTGGACATCGAACACGTAACCGGTAGCGCCTGCAGGAGCGGTCCAGTAGGCTTCGAAGAAGGTGTCTTCGATCAGTCCGACAAAGAGTTCCGGGGCAGCGGGTGGCGGGCCGAGACGTGTAATTTCCACCGTGTCGGAGAACGTCTGAGGCTCGGCCGCACCGCGGTCAACGGACAGGTTGTTAAAGAAAAAGTCGTAATCGCTTCCTGTGCCGGCGCTTTGACTGAAGGCGCGAAAACGCGTGATCTGCATGTCTGTGCGGCTGGCGAAGGTGCGCGATCCCAATGCGGTCGCGTTGGCGGTCAGGTCATACGTGCTCTCGCCCGTTCGCGTCAGCACGAGTTCCACGCCTGCATCGGTGTAGGACAGGGTTGTCGTGTGGCCACTGACACTATCGTTAATGCGGTAGTTGCTTTCGTCGCCCACGAAATAGAATTCAAAGAGGTATTCGCCGTCGGGATTCAGCAAGGCCACGCCCACGGAATTTCCTGACGTAATCCAATTGTTTTCGAGGGTGACGCGGAACGTGTCGCCGATTTGCAGCGGTTCAGCCAAAGGACGAACAGCGTTGGCTTGATGTCCACTATTGGCCCACAAGCCCCAAGCCGGGGAATCGATGTCGAGGTTGAGGTTCTCGCCGGACGTGGCTACAAAATGTCCCGCATTCTCTCCGGTGGTCGTCCAAATCCACCCGTTGAAACCGTACCCTCCGTTGTCACCTTCCGACCATGTGGCGGCGGCGCTGTCTTCCGCAATGAACGTGTCCATGGGATTGTTGGTGCCGAAGATAGTGAAGAGGTTGGCGCCCTCCGCAAGGGCGACGTTATTGGCCTGCCATGTTTCATCGGCCGGCAACGTGCCGCTCGCGCCGGTACCTGTGTTCGTCCAGGTGAGGAAGCCTGTCAGCGCGACGTTGGCCTCGCCCATGATATCCAAAGAATCTGTTGAAAAGGGGACCGTTATATCCGAGGGCGGATTCGTGATGGTCAGGTAGTCGACACCTGTGGCCGTGATCGGCGCTGATACCGTCTCCTCCGTATCGGCCAATTCCAGAACCAGTTGGCCGTCGTACGAGGCCGCGGTCAGTGGTGAAAAGCGAACCACCACGTCGCGGGACGTGCCGGTCGGCAAGGTGCCGGTCCACGCGCCTGAAAAGCCGTTCGGTAAGACAACGTTGGTGACCACGACCGGATCCGGACCGGCATTCCGCAAGGTCACGACGCGATCCTCGTCTGTGTTGATAAGCACCTCGCCGAAGTCCAAGTCAGCATCCAGCAGCAGCACGTCGGCGGGATCGGT
>SKZA01000178.1 GCA_007127595.1 Kiritimatiellia bacterium | reverse complement strand
CATCGAACTACCCAACATGCCAAAAGTGATCGAAAATGTAGTCCCGAAAATGACCTGAGAATGCACGACTTTCCTAAGAAATCGCGATGTCGACCGGGCTAACTGACGAACTTGGGTTAGGCCCGGGACACCCAAATCAGCAATAAATCAAAACTCAACCATTGAAGTACAACAGCTTACGCAACCCCCGTTTCGGAATGTTGAAATCAGTGGCAGTTGACGGACGCCCAGCAGGCGAAATCGGCGCGCCGCAAGCGGCGGCCCTACAAGATGTTTTGTTCGTCGGGCTGTAGGGCCGTCGCTTGCGATGTGCCGGGAATAAATCATCACACCCTTGCGACAGCGGCTACGAAGCCCCCGGGCAGTGGCGGCGGAATGCCCGCCGGAGGTACGACGGAGGCAGATCACCGCGTAGCAGGATTACGGATCCAGGAATCGGGACGGCGGATCATAAAGTTCCGTTGGATCCAACTCCCACGTCCAATTGCTTGTCGATGTGGGCGACTGCGACCAGATGACCACGGCGTCATCCGGGCCGAATATCTTTTCGCTCGGGGGGATAATGGGATTATTGGGAGTAGCAAAGTACCGCCACGCTTCTTCACTAGGATCATAGAACATGGGGGGCGTAGCAAAGCCATCCGTTCTATTGAACTTCCATATAAAATCGGCGAAGAGCGGTAGCGAGGACACCGCAAAGCCCGAATCTTCAAGATTCATTTCTGAGGGATGCATACGGCGAGGAAGCCCCGGATTCACAAGATTGTAGGCTCCGTTCCCAGTGATTGAACGCTCCAAGGTGTTGGTGGGCACCCGGCCGATAAAGAGGAAGTTGGTCGGGTTGTTGCCTGGCGGCAATTCAATCATCACACCATCCTCCAGGTTCACCAAGTCGTCATTTGCAACTCCCGACCCGCCGATATTGTAAATCCAATTACCGGCCGATGACAAATAGACTTCCTTCGTCTTGACCGCATTCGTTGTTCGTTCGAACCAGGCGACTCTCGTGGATTCCGAGGGGAAGTCGCCCCTCGGCAGACTCGACCCGAAAACGGCAGCCACGGTATTGGTGTCAGGAATACCCGGGAAGGCTACCCAATTCTGATTGGTCGTCAGAAGTGACCAACTCGCCACATACACTTCTTCGCTGGCAACCGGGCGGACGTTGCTCGATTCCCATCGCCCTTTCGGCGCCGCGCGGAAGAAGCGCAGCAAGTTGCCCGGCGACTCGTTGGTATCGATCAGCGACCGGTTCGAAACCGTCCCGCTTAAGGTCCAGAGCGCTGCCTGCTGCAGCGCGTCCGAGTATCCCGCCGCATCCGTATAGATCAGATCATACTCTCGAATGACTTCACCAAATTCATTCGTGGGCGCCGTCCAGAAGATTTCCGATTCCATCGCCGCGCGGGCGACGCCTTGGGTTACGGAGAATCGGTCGGTATTCCCGATGGCCGTCGCCAAAGTACCGATATTGCCCGCTTCATCGCGACCGCGCACCTCGATGGCATAGTAGGTGCTGAAGGCCAAGTCGGTCAGCACCACATTCGTCAGCGCCCAGTCGTCGAGATCTTCCCAGCCCGCGGTCTGGCGGCTGATGGTGCTGGTGACGGCATTAGCGACCGGCACCCCATTGGTATCTTCCACTTCATAGAAGGTAATGATGAAGGTATCCCACGGCGAGAGCGGTTCACTGTCCGCCCGCGGACCCGCGGCGACAGCTTCGCTGACAAACGGCGTCCAACGAATACCGATTTCGGTCGTCTCATCCAGATCATCGAAATGGAGAAATTCGCCGTCAATTGCGCTGGTCGCCTCCAGGTCCTGCACGGTCTCCGGCGGGGTACGGTCAACTCTCACCACATAGGGCAGACCCGCATTGCGCATCCGGTCGTTCGGCCGGTCGTTGTCATTATCCACCGCATAGACGAATCCAGTGAGCACGCCCTCGCCCACGGACACGTTTAGCGCCTCGTTCGTGGCAAGGAGAATGCCGTCTGCGATATTGGTGCCCAAAGGCTGCCACGTCGGTTCGTCTTCGTCGCGGCGGTATTGGAAGATGTCGCTGGGGTCGAACGCATTCGGCCAGGTCAAATCGATATCGTTCACATTGGTCCATGCGGCGTACTCCGTCAGCGCGATATCGTCAATGCGAATGGTTCGGTTGGGGCCGGGGCTTTCCCCCGTCAATCGGCGGATACGCAGGGCCATGTTGACGTTGGTCTGGATGGGCCAGGAAAGCAATTCGTATTCCGTGCCCGGCACCATGCGAGTACCGAAATCGATGACGTCGACCCAATCATTGGTCGAGCCTTCGACGACGAGTTCGTAATCCTTTGATGGCGCACCCGTCAGTCGCGCCCATAAGAAGAGGTGGCCGGGGTTCTCGCGTTCCGGCAGATAGAATTCAGCCTGTTCAGTGTCCTGATTCCGCATGCTCAAAACGCGTAAGCCGCTCATGCGCTCTGGGGCCGAGAGCAACGGGGTGAAGTTGACGTCCTGGCCCCACCAGACATCCGATCCGACATGATTGGTGTAGGTGCCAAAGGCGGAACGGCTGTTGGTCCAACCGTGATAAACGTCGAACGTCTGCACGAGCAGCGTACCCGGCGAGCTGGCATTGACGAACAGATTGCTCATCAGGGGCGGCTCGATGTCGTCGTCCTCGATGACCAGCGAGCCGGCCAGTTTGTTGCGCAACAGCGCCTGATCGTTGGCCCGATCGTTATCATCGTCCACCAGTGTGATTTGGACCGGCACCGTGCTCTCTTCGAACATGGCGCCAACGGTGTTGTAATCGAAGAAATCGTCTGCAAAGGTCCAGACATTCGTGGTTGGAGCGTTCGTCCGGTTGTTGCCGCTCAAGCCGGTGTTGAAGTTGGCGAAATCGCCGACCACGTAGTCACCGATTGAAATATTGATGACCGAATTGGTGCTATCCCCGCCAACCCATTCGCCGGGTCGCGCCACGCCGGAGTCGCGGTCGATCACGCCGAAGGCAAACCGGATATCGAGCGAGCCCGTATTGCGCAGTTCGGCGTCGGTAAGCGTGATGGTCGCGTTGGTCGTGCCGGCGCCGCTGACCGGGCGTGTCGTCCCGTCCACCGAGATGCGGAAAGCATGATTCGCCACCGCCGAACTACCAAAGGCGATGCGAGTCAATTCCGGGGGATAGATGTCGTCGTCGATGACGCGCCAAGCGCCGAAAACGGTGTTGGATAGCCACAGGTTATCGCCCGGCCGGTCGAAGTCGGCATCGGAGACGGTGGCGGTGATCTGGGTGATGACGCCAATCCCGTTATACATATCCGTAATCTCGGCGGGCGTGAAGGCTGCGGCATACTCCCAAACACTGGTGGACGCCGGATCGGTCGTATCGGCGGTGCTGAGCCCTGATACATACTGGGCCGTATTGTCCGTCCACAGACCGGGCACGGTCACGGTCATGGCCGGCGTGTCCGGGGAGCGCACGATACCACTAATTTCGTCGTAAACATTGAAACTGAACCGCAAGGGATTCGCAGCGGACACAGCCGCCAGCTCCGCATCCGTTATCTCAAATATGCTGATGGGATCGGCGCGGAACTGGAAGTTATCGAAGCGGATGACGCCGCCGCTACCCGCACCATCCACCGTGACCCGGATATAGACCTCAGGGGCATTGTTCAGTTCGGTGATCGAACTGAAGTTGCGGGTCACGACCGAGTAGGAGGTGTCCGGATCAAAGGCGGCGCCGAAATTGGTAAAGTCCACCCCATTGGTCGACCAGGCGACCTGATTGTTGTTATGACCCGTGGCCGAACGTTCAGCAGCAAAGGTCATGACCAGATTCTCATGGCCGCCCATGCCGATACGGAAGGTGAAGTTACTGCCGTTATTCGATGTCCCGGAGACCCGCAACGGATCACCGGCCGCATCCCCTTCGACAAGGTTCAGGCTTGAGCCTGCGGTGGTGAAGTCGAACGAAGGCAAATTATGCGTCAATTCCCCTGAACCGTGGCTGACGCCGAGGCGATCCCCGGAGTCGTTGAAATTCCAGCCGGCCAGCAGCGTGATTTGTTCGCGGGTCGTCCGGAACTGGAAGTTGTCATACCGGTTTTCCGCATCCGCGCCCGTGCCGCCGCCCAAGGTGATACGGATGTAAACATCCGACTGATTGTTTACATCCGTGATGGCGCTGAAATCCATCGTGTGCAGACCGATCGTCGTCCCGGGTTCGAACGTGTCCAAGAATGTAAAGTCCGAGCCATCGAGGGACCAATGCACGGAGTTGTTATTGTATCCGGTAGCCGT
>SKZA01000242.1 GCA_007127595.1 Kiritimatiellia bacterium | reverse complement strand
TCCTGTTCGACAGATTGTTCGGGCGGACGGATACGCGGAAAGAGCGCGCCCGGATCGCGTACCGCGCGTCCCGCTTCCAACACGCCGAATTTCTTCAATAGCTTCAGTTTAGGTTCAACCGACTCGACACCCAACGCCTCGCGCAGGGCGCCCATGCGCTCCGGCATGATCGGATACAAGAGCGCCGATACGACCCGCAACGCCTCCGCGGCCGTGTACAGCACGGTGTTCAGGGGCGCCAAGTCTTCTTGCTTCGCCAAAGTCCACGGTTGCTTGATTTCCAGATAGCGGTTGGTCGCGCGCACTGCGGTGAGCACCTGCGCCAAACCGCTGTCCAGGCGCATGGTGTCCACCGTGTACTGTATCGCGTCCACCGCCTTTTGTACGGCGCGCCAAACCTCGTCCTCTTCCGCGCCGGCCAAAGGATCGCCTTTGACGGAAGGAATCTTCCCGTCGGTGTTCTTCCGGATCATCTTCACCACGCGGCTCATCAGATTGCCGAGATCGTTGGCCAGATCGGAATTGAACCGGCGAACGAAGGCTTCCTCGGTGAAGCTCGCGTCCTGGCCAAGCGTCATTTCAGCGATCAGGAAGTAGCGGAACGCGTCCACGCCATACTTGTCGATCATCTCCATCGGATTGACGACGTTTCCTAGCGACTTGCTCATCTTGCTCGTTCCGCTCAACCACCACCCGTGCGCGAAGATGGTTTGCGGCTGATCCACCCCCATCGCTTTCAACATTGTGGGCCAATAGATCGTGTGGGTGGTGAGAATGTCTTTGCCGATCAGGTGAAAATTCGCCGGCCACCATTGCTTGAACGTTTTGTCGTCCCGCCGATAGCCGATCGCGCTGATATAATTCACCAGCGCATCGAACCAGACGTAGGTGACGAAATCCTTGTCGAACGGTAGTTCAATGCCCCATGCCAGACGCTTTTTCGGGCGCGATATGCACAGGTCGTTCAGTGGCTTGCGCAGGAAGCCGAGCGTCTCGTTGCGGCGATAGTCCGGCTGGATAAAGGATGGATTCTGATTGATGTGGTCGATCAACCATTTCTGGTACTTACTCATCCGGAAGAAGTAATTGGTTTCCTTGATCCGGGTGAGACTGGGATTGCTGTCCCCGCCCGCCGCCTCGGCGTCACGTTCGGTCACGAATGTTTCACTGCCGACATCGTACCAGCCGTCGTATTCGTCCTTGTAGATTTCGTCGCGGTCGTACAGGTCCTGGAGGATTTCCTGGACCACTTTGGTGTGCCGTTCTTCGGTGGTACGAATGAAGTCGTCATGGGTGATATCGAGCTTGCGCCACAGTTCCTGAAACCGGACGACGGTGCGGTCGGCCTGTTCCTGGGGGGTAATGCCCGCCTTGTCGGCCGCCTGGGCAACCTTCTGTCCGTGCTCGTCGGTGCCGGTCAGAAAGAAGGTGGGCATGGCGAGAAGGCGATGATAACGCGCCAGCACGTCGGCCAAGATCGTCGTGTACGCATGCCCGATGTGGGGCTTGTCGTTCACGTAATAGATCGGCGTGGTGATATAGAATTTCTTATGGGACATGGCACTTCCTTGTCGCTGGAACCATAATATTCCGGCGTGAGAAATGCAAAGGTTTAGGAAGGAGCCCCCCTCACCCCCGCCTTCGCCAAGGCTTCGGCGGGCAAGCCGGCCCTCTCCCCGGCGGGGAGAGGGAGTGATCGGGGGTTCAGGGTTCGGTCATTGACTAGCATATTCTCCAACCGAAGAGCGCCCGTAGGGGCTTCGCTCGCGAAGACCGGGCACCGCTTACACGTTATGCGGTCCGCGCAAGCGCGGCCCCTACAAATCAAGGCGTCTTCCACGCCACACCGCATGCCGCATCGTCCATACACTCCGACTGATTGAAAGTGGCGCGCAACTTCACAGCATGGACAACGCATCGACGTCCACGGCGTGGCGGACGGTGCGGGGCCATTTGAATTCGGACAGGACCGCCTTGAGCGGGCGCGTGATCTGGCGGGTGTGGGCGGCGCGGAACATGATCTGGTAACGAAACTCGCCCTTGGCGCGGGCCAGCGGGGCGGGATTCGGGCCGGCGATGATCACCCGCGAATCAAGCCGTGCCTTCATTTGTTCGTAAAAGCGCTTGCCCGCCTCGACGACGTCCGCCTCCCGCTTACCGCGCAGGGTCATACATAAGAGATGGGCGAACGGGGGATAGAAGAGTTCGCGGCGGTACTCGATTTCCTGATCGAAGAAGCCGTCGTAGTCCAAACGGCGCGCCGCCTGAATGGCCGGATGAAAAGGCGTGAAGGTCTGCACGATCACTTCGCCCGCCACGTCTCCGCGCCCCGCCCGGCCAGCAACTTGGGTCAGCAACTGAAACGTGCGCTCACCCGCGCGGAAGTCCGGCATGTGCAGGGCCGTGTCCGCATTGATCACGCCCACCAGCGTCACGTTCGGGAAGTCCAGTCCCTTGGCGATCATCTGCGTCCCCAGCAGAATGTCGATTTCACCGGCGCGAAAGGCGCCGAGAATACGGCCGTACGCCTCCTTCTTTGTCGTGGTATCGGCGTCCATGCGCTCGACCTTGGCGTGCGAGAAGATCTTTGCGACGGCTTCCTCCACGCGTTGCGTGCCCAGACCGGCATACCGAAACGCGGGATCGCGGCAGGTCGGCGCCGGACAACGGTCCGGCACCTTGCGCGCGGCGCCGCAAATATGGCAGCGCAGTTCGTGCGACGGCTTGTGATAGGTCATCGCCACACTGCATTCGCTGCATTCCGCGACGTACCCGCATTTCGGACAGACCAACGACGTGGCAAATCCGCGCCGATTGAGAAAAAGAATGGTTTGTTCCTTGTGTTCCAGCCGCATCGTGATCGCTTCGAGCAAGTCGCGCGACAGGACGTTGAGACGGCCCTCTTTCTCCATCTCTGCGCGCATATCGACCACGCGCATGGCGGGCATGCGCCGATGATCCACACGAGCGGGCAAACGCGAGAGACCGTATTTACCGGCTTGCGCATTGTGAATCGATTCGAGCGCGGGCGTGGCCGTGCCCAGGACGACGGCGCACTTTTCCATGTGTCCACGCATGACCGCCACGTCGCGGGCGTGGTAGCGCGGGGCCTCCTCCTGTTTATAGCTGTTCTCGTGTTCTTCATCGACGACGATCAGGCCCAAATTCTCGATCGGAGCGAACAGCGCGGACCGTGCGCCGATGGCAATGCGTGCATCCCCGCTGCGCACGCGATGCCATTCGTCATGTCGCTCGCCGCCGGAAAGGTGACTGTGCAGCACGGCGACAACGTCGCCGAACCTGGCACGGAACCGTTCTACGGTTTGCGGGGTCAACGAAATTTCCGGCACCAGCACGATGGCGCCCTTCCCTTGATCCAGTACCTGTTGCAGCGCCTGCAGATATACTTCCGTCTTTCCACTGCCGGTCACGCCGAACAACAGGACGACGGGCGGTTGCAATGTTTCGACGGACTGGCGGATGAGGTTCAGCGCCTCCTGTTGCTGCGGCATTAACGGGAGCGGATCGGTGGGGATTACGCGATACTTCTCAAATGGATTCCGATGGACGGTCTTCTTTTCGACCCGCACCAGCCCCTTCGTTTCCATGGCACGCACCGTGGCCAGCGTCGCGCCCGTTTCGAGCGTCAAACGGGGCAACGGCGTGACCGGCTCGCGTTCAAGCCAGTCGAGGACCGCCGCCTGTTTCGGAGCGCGTTTGAGCAGGCGTTCACGCAGGCCCGGCACGTCGCTCCCCTCGACGAGCGAGACGTGATGCACTTCCTTGAATTTGCCCGATGACCGCCGCACGACGCTGGGCAATACCGCGCGGACGGCTTGTTCGAGGGAACAGGCATAGTAGTCGGCCATCCAGCGGGCCAGGGCCACGATCGGTTCGGTGATCAGCGGGCGTTTACCGACCACGCGCAGAATGTCCTTGAGGTGCTCGTGCTCGGAGCGATCCACGAAGCCGACCACGTAGCCCGTGATCTTGCGGCGCCCGAACGGGACCACCACCTGTGAACCGATGCGCAACGTATCGCGCCACGTGTCGGGAATCCGATAATCGAACTCCTTGTCCAGCGCGATTTCCACAATCACGCGTGCGATGGGCGCATCGGGCTGGACGTTGATCTCACTCACCAATCACCTTGATCAGCGCGCGCTTCTTTCGCTTACCGTCCAGTTCGTAGTAGAAGATCTGTTCCCACGGGCCGAAATCGAGCTTGCCGTCAGTAATGGCCACAACGACTTCACGTCCCATGATGGTCCGTTTGAGGTGCGCGTCGGCATTGTCTTCG
>SKZA01000100.1 GCA_007127595.1 Kiritimatiellia bacterium | reverse complement strand
TTCCCAATAGTGCACTGGCCTAAAAGCTGAAAACGAGCCTGTTCACCACTTTTTCAACAGCCACTTTAAACGTGACCCTGCCCCTCTGCCCCTATCGCCCTGTGGACCGTGTGGTCCCGCATTTCGATTCAAAATTCCACCTCTAGCTTGATTCCTTCAGTGGCATTTAAGTACTCTTCCTCGGAAATCCTGCCCGCACGATATTCCTTACCGAGTTCGCGGATTTGCTCTATTCGCTGCTTTCTACGCTGCCTTAGCTCCCAACGATTCCGCTCTATGGGGTCATCGATATCGAAGCCATATTCATGTATGGAGGCGGCTGCACGCTTGACGGATCGCCACTTCTCCTCGTCCAGTAGCGCGAACACCACATACGTATCAGGGGCATCAGACCACGATAATCCCGCCACACGTACAATCCCCCCTTCTTCCAACCGATCGCGCATGGCGCGGCGTACGATCATAATAATGCGATCACTTGGAGCGGCGCCCTTAATGCCTTCTTTGACTTCACCTTCAATCCTATATCCAAATTGATCTTCGAAATACTCGAATTTCTCTACGCCAATACGATCAATGGATACCTCCACAAGAACGGTGCTGTTTCGGTACATAACGGCATCCCGCATCATTGGACCATACTCAATTGATCGCCCATTAGCGCTTGCGATCAGCATTCCAATCATCACACAGACGCATAAAGGCTGTTTCACTTTGATTCTCATGCGTATTCCTTGTCGCATCTGTAGGGTTTATGAGTTATAAAGAAATCTTGCAAGCATGCGAAAATAGAGAGACAGAATCTCTAACCGCAACACCGTCACGTTGCATCATGGTGGTCGTCCCTTCCGCTTCCAGTTACAGTGTATGATTATTTTCAGATAATTAACAGACGTCAACATAAGAATGTAACCATTCCGATTTTTTATTATTCCCTGTGGGCGGCTGGGCACATGCATTGTGCGGGCAACCGGCTGCGGCTGGTGCTGCGCACACAGCCGCGCTCCAGTCCGAACGTCATCTCCTTTATTGATCGTGCGGCGTGTTCCGTGTTTAATAGGCGTCATGAGTATTGATCCACGCATTATCAATCATGCCAAGGCGCTGGTGCATTACAGCGTGAAGGCGAAGCCAAAGGAAGTGGTGACCGTGGACGGGACGCCCAAAGCGGAACCGCTGATCGTGGCCGTACACAAGGAACTGCTGAAGGCGGGCGCGTATCCCCACGCACGATTAACGCCGGAACGTTGTTTGGAAAACCTGTTCGCACACGGCAAGCCGCATCATTTCGATACGGTGAGCGCGCTCGATCGAGCGACGGCGCGGCAGGTGGACGGGCTGATCCGCATCATGGCCTCCTCCAACACGCGCGCCCTGTCCGGCGCCGATCCGAAAAAGCAGGCAAGGCTTTCGCGCGCCACGCGCAACCTGCGCCAGACGCTCTTGAAAAAGAAATGGGTGCTGACCCTCCACCCTACCCGCGCCTACGCGCAGGACGCGGATATGAGCCTGTCCGATTTCGAGGACTTCGTGTACAGCGCGCTCTACGCCGATCAGGACAATCCCGTGCGCCAATGGAAAGAACTTGCAAAGCGACAAGCCGGACTGATCCGTAAACTGAAGAACGCCGACCTGTTCCGCATCGTCGGGCCGGACACCGATCTGACGCTCTCGATTAAGGACCGCACCTTCATCAATTCCTGCGGTACACACAACATGCCATGCGGCGAGATCTTTACCGGCCCGATCGAAAACTCCGCCGAAGGGCATATCCGCTACGACTATCCCGTGGTGCATGCCGGACGCGAAATCGACGGTATCCGCCTGGTGTTCCGCAAAGGTAGTGTCGTGGAAGCCTCGGCGGAGAAGAACGAGGCGTTTCTGAAAAGCATGCTCGACATGGATCCAGGCGCGCGGCGCTTGGGCGAGTTGGGCATCGGCACACATTACGGGATCAAGCAATTCATCAAGAACATCCTGTTCGACGAAAAGATCGGCGGCAGTATCCACCTCGCCCTCGGCCAGTCCTACGCGGAAACGGGCGGCAAGAATAAGTCCGCCCTGCACTGGGACATGATCAAGGACCTACGCAAGGGCGGTGCGCTGTATGTGGACGGGAAGCTGTTTCAGAAGGATGGGAAGTTTGTTTGAAGAGGGGTCAGGGTTCGGGGTTCGGGGTTCAGGGGAACTTCGTTCTAACGTTTACTCCTCAACTTACTCCCCGTTCTTAGTCTCGAAAATTGAACAGAAGCTCGCAGAGAGTGAGATGATGAAAATGGGCTCCTTGAGCCACTGCAAACCCATCCGTTTGCTTGAATAGTGAATCGATGTCCAACAGCTCTACTTACATAAGAAATCAAATGGCCTTGACCTGACTCATGAACACAATCCCTACCGCCAAAGTCTCTGCGGCCTCCTGTTCAAGAAGCGTTATAGCTACGCATGAGGTTACTCGAGATGTCGTGAATAGGAGTGTACTCAATGCGTAAGAGGCGAACATGTTACTTATTGGCGTTTGCGCTTTTGGGAACGGCGGTCGTGTTTGCAGATCAACTGCCGGATGCGCCGGAGCGCTGGTTCGAGCGGGCGCGTGGCTATGAAGAGGCGCGCAAGGTGCAGGCCGAACTCGGGGCGGACATGCTACTCTTTATCGCAAGCCGGTCCCCCGCCGGACCGGCTCGGCGCAGTCGCCAGTTCGAGAACAATATCCTGCGGCATCGGGACATGCGCGACTTCCTAAGCCATTATGTGGTCGTGAAGCTCACCATCCCCACCGAGCGGGAAACAAACGACCTGGCGGAGGAGCAATTTCGCGTCATATACGGCCCGCGCGTATTCGTGGTGCGGCCGGGCGGATTTGCACAGCCGCTCGGCGTATTTGAACGAGACAACGATCGTCGCACCCTGTTGCCCGTGGAGGAAATCCAACGCCGTATCGTGCGCGCCAGCAGTCCGAAGTATGGGAGCCTGCTCCCGACAATGCTGGAACGGGAAGACAAGTAGGTCGGGATGGTCGTTAATCTATCCGGCTCACCCAGAGGGTTCGCCCTACCCTCAACGCCATCTCGCGAGGTAGGGCGAGGCGTCTCGCCGAGCCGAATCGTTCCGCCCCGGTGACGTGAGGTCACGGGGGGCACCCTACCGGATACGAGAATGATCCCAAAACCTCAAGACGGCTCCGCGGAGCGTCGCCCTCCAGAAGAGAATCTTTGGGCAAGTGGAGACGTCTCACCGAGCCGTTTCATCCGGCCTCCGCACATTTTTTGTCAGTTGACATACACTAAATCCGACATACTGTACGTTCACTTACTGAACGATAATTCATAAATCGCAGGAGGCGCATGCCGGATACGGTCACATTATCCCGAAAACAGCGGGATCAGGAGCTGCGCAGACAGGATTTCCTGTCCGCGGCCGAGCGTCTGTTCGCCCGCAATGGATACCATCACACCACGATGGAAGACATCGCCCACGAAGCCCAATACGGGACCGGCACGATCTACCTCTATTTTAAGACCAAGGACCTCCTGTACGAAGCGCTGCTGGAACGGAAGATTGCGGAATACATCGCTTTCATGCAGAAACGGGTGCGCCATGCGGACGGACACCTCGAAAAAATCCGTACGCTCATCAGCGCCAAGCTGGAATTTTTCGAAAGGCACCGTGAGTTCTTCCGCATCTACCTCGCGGAAATGACCACCGCGGACACCTCCTTGCGGCGCTGCGTTAACAAGCGGCGCGAGAAAATGTACTACGAGCATCAATCTTTTGTGACGCAAACGCTTTCCGAAGCCATGCGCGCGGGCGCGATCCGTAAGGTCGATCCGAATATGCTGGCCACCACGTTGACGGGCGTGATCAACCCCCTGCTATCAGAGTGGATCAAGGAACGCTCGAAGAAATCCATCTGCGAATTGGAACAATTCATCATGGACCTGCTGTTCAACGGATTGGAGAAAACGAAATGAGAAGCCTACAGACTGTTGGGAAACCGGGCGCGGTGAGGGCACCGCGCCTCCAAGTGGAGTCCCGCTGCCCACAGCGGGGAGCGCAGAAGTCTTTATCAAAGTTCTCAGGTTTATCCCTTGTCTTGATCTGTATCTGGGCATCAAGCGCAGCAGCGGAAGAGGCGCCCGTCATCTCGCTTCACGATGCCATGACACTGGCGCTGGAATCAGAAGAGCGGATTGAGATTCAGCGGCGCGATGTCACCATCGCCGGGCAGGAAGTGAATCGCGCCTGGGCGATCATCTCGCCGCGGTTGGAGGTGTCCGGCCGTTATGAGCGCCCCGAAGAGGAGCTGCGGCGCGAGCAACAGGTG
>SKZA01000177.1 GCA_007127595.1 Kiritimatiellia bacterium | reverse complement strand
GGTCTGGTACAATATATTGTATGCGCTGATGATCATGTTCTTCTCCTATTTCTGGGTGGCGACGCAGTTCAAGCCGATTCAGATCGCGGACGACCTCAAGAAGTACGGCGGCTATGTGCCGGGCATCCGGCCGGGTAAACCCACGGCGGAGTTCCTGGATCGAACGATGACCCGCTTGACGCTGGCCGGCGCGACGTTTCTGACCATTATTGCCGTGCTCCCGATGTTGATGGCGCAAAACTTCGGTATCCCGTGGATCGTCGCGCATTTCTTCGGAGGCACCAGCGTCCTGATTATCGTGGGCGTGATGCTGGATACCATGCGCCAGGTGGAATCCCACCTGTTGACCCGTCACTACGACGGCTTCCTGAAGAAAGGCAAGTTGCGGAGTCGGAAATAGAGGGTCCCATGCTGGAAATCATCATCTTGTTGGGCGCTCCCGGAGCTGGCAAAGGCACGACGGCAAAGGATATGAAGTCGGCTGTTCCGGAACTGGTTCACGTGTCCACCGGGAATATGTTGCGCGAGGCCGTGCAGGCAAAGAGCGCAGTCGGGTTGGAAGCCAAAGCCTTCATGGATAAGGGAGAGTTGGTACCGGACGAAGTCGTCATGAAAATTGTCAGTGAACGCCTCGACGCGGGGCCGTCCGACGCGCGGTACATCTTTGACGGCTTCCCGCGTACCTCCGAACAAGCGCGACTGTTGGACGCGTTCCTCAGCGAAAAAGAGCGGGGCCGCGTGTCGCACGTATTCCTGCTGGAAGTCCCGAAGGAGGTGCTGGTGGACCGCATTTCCAAGCGACTCATCTGCCGGGATTGCGGGGCGGTCTATCATAAAACCAATATCCGGCCCAAGGTGGAGGGTGTCTGCGATAGTTGCGGCGGCGAGTTGTACCAACGCGAGGATGACAATCGCGAAACGGTTTTGAATCGGTTGGAAGTATATAACAACCAGACAGCCAGCCTGATCGACTACTATGATGAGAAGGGCGTCTTACGGCGTGTGAAAGCGCTGGACCGCGAAGAGTCGTTGGCGACAATTCTTGATCACCTCCAATCATGATCAAGATCAAGTCAGCGTACGAGCTGGAGCGCATGCGCGTCAGTTGCGGGATGGCGGCCACTGTGCGCAATAAGGTGGCGCAGGCCATCAAGCCGGGCGTGACCACGTTGGAACTTGATGCATACGCGCAGGAACTGATCGCTGAAATGGGGGCGAAAAGCGCGTTCTACGGATATCGCGGTTTCCCAGGACACATTTGCGTGTCCACAAACGACGAGGTCGTGCACGGGATTCCGAGCAAGCGGCTGATCAAGATGGGAGACATCTTGAGTGTGGATTTCGGCGTGATCTATGACGGATTTGTCGGCGATACGGCCACGACGGTCATGGTCGGCGTCAGTGATCCCGAAGTGATCCGCCTCGTGACGGTGACGGAGCAAGCGTTGGCCGCTGCGATAGACAAAGCCGTGGAGGGCGGACGGTTATCCGATATCTCGCACGCCGTCGAATCCGTGGCTACGGGCGCGGGATTCACGGTCGTCCGGGATTTTGTCGGCCACGGGATTGGCCGGAAGATGCATGAGGAGCCGCAAATTCCCAATTTTGGTCCCCCTGGAAAGGGGCCGAAGTTAAAGGCGGGCATGACCTTTGCGCTCGAGCCCATGATCAATCAGGGCACGGAAGAGGTGGAAGTCATGTCCGACGGGTGGACTGTTTTAACGAAGGATCGCAAATATTCGGCCCATTTCGAACATACGGTAGCGGTGGGCGAGGAAAAAGCGGAGATCTTGACGATCCCGGAAAATGCAAAAAAATGAAACATTTGTGCTGGACGCTGTATTGACGGATGTGATATCCCATACGACCTTCAATGCGGTATTGCCGAACGGCCACGAGATTGTGGCTTTTCCCCAGCGCAAGGATCGGGAACGAGCCTGCGCCCTCCTGAAAAAGGGGAGTCGGGTCCAGGTTGAAATGTCACCCTTCGACATGTCGAAAGGGACGTTTGTATTTAACGAGTCTTTGGAAGCGTCAGGTGAATCATGAAGGTTCGATCGTCTGTAAAGCGAATTTGTGAGCGGTGCCGGATCATACGGCGCAAGGGCGTGGTGCGTGTCATTTGCACGAACCCGCGTCACAAGCAGCGCCAGAGTTAAGAGGAGCGGTAGAGATTATGCCAAGAGTGTTGGGTATCGATATTCCGGGATTCAAGCGCATCGAGTATGCGTTGCGGTACATTCACGGCATCGGTCCGGCGTCTGCGCGCCAGATCGTTGAAAAGGCGGGTATTGATCCCGCAAAGAAGGCGGACGATCTCGTCGATGAAGAGGTCACGAAACTCGCTCAGATCCTCCAGTCTGAATATCAGGTCGAGGGTGATTTGCGTCGGCAGGTAGCCCAGAATATTCGGCGCATTGTGAGCATCGGCAGTTACCGCGGCTTGCGGCATCGCCGCGGGTTGCCTGTGCGCGGGCAGCGGACGAGCACGAATGCACGCACGCGGAAAGGGCCGCGTCGCACCGTTGGCGCCGTGCGCGGCAAGGAAGCGCGTTCCGCGGCGAAACAGGCGACGAAATAGTTTATTGGAGAACGTGTGACATGGCGGATGAAGAAAAAGAGGTAAAGTCGGAAGAGAAGCCGGCCGAAAAGCCGGAAGCCGAAGCCAAACCCGCGGAAGCGCCCGCAGCGCAGAAGGAAGCGGAGCAAGCGGAAGCGAAACCCGAAAAGCGCCGGACCGCTGAAGACATTCTTCGCGAAGCGGATGAGCCTGCGGCGCCTGCGCCCAAGGTCAAAAAGAAGGGTAAGGGCAAAGGCCATCGTCACGTGGCTGTCGGTATTGCGCATATTCGCGCCACATTCAACAACACCATGGTGTCCATCACCGACGTGCGCGGTGGCGTGATCTCGTGGCGTACGGCGGGGCGTTGTGGATTTAAGGGCTCGCGCAAAAGCACGGCGTTTGCGGCGACTATGGTCGCGCAGGAAGCTGCGCGCGAGGCGATTGGATACGGATTAAATGAAATCGAAGTACGCGTACAGGGGCCGGGCGCGGGTCGCGAATCGGCCATTCGCGCGTTGCAGGCCGCGGGTCTGACGATTACCGCGATACAGGACGTGACCCCTGTTCCGCATAACGGTTGCCGTCCGCCGAAACGGCGAAGAGTATAAGATTAAGGGGGCCGGTTTCAGGGTTCAGCCAGGCAATTGACCCTGAACCCTGAACCCTGAACCCTGAACACTGAACACCGAACACTGGTAACTGACACATGGGAAGATATACGGGACCATCTTGTAAGCTTTGTCGCCGTGAAGGCATGAAGCTGTTTTTGAAGGGCGACCGCTGTTATATGGCCAAGTGCGCCATTGAGCAGGGGCGTCAGGCGCCGGGTATGCACGGCCATCGGCGCAGCAAGACCTCGGATTACGGCATGCAGTTGCGTGAAAAGCAGCGCCTGCGCCGCATGTACGGATTACAGGAATCGCAGTTCCGTCTGTTTTTCGAGCGTGCGTCCATGAAGAAAGGGCGTACCGGCGAGACCCTGTTGCAGATGCTGGAGCTGCGCCTGGACAGCGTCGTCTATCGCCTTGGCTTCGCCTCGTCGAGGAAGTCCGCGCGACAATTTGTAAATCACGGTCATGTACTCGTCAACGGGCGCAAAAGCACCATCCCGTCGCGCATTTTGAAGGCGGGCGACGTCGTTGAAGTGGTGAATCGGCCCGGCAGCCGAGAGTACATCAAGCCCTTCATGGACGCTGCGGAGAGCCGCGGTATCGCTCCATGGGTGCGGTTGGAAAAAGACCAGGCCAAAGGGGAGATTCTCCACGTGCCGAGTCGTGAGGAAATCCAGCCGATCGTGAACGAACAGCTTATTGTGGAATTGTATTCCAAGTAAGAGAAACCAACCATCACCATACGAGCCGGCTAACGCCCGGTTCTGGGAGAATGAACCATGCCAATACGATTGGGTCGATTCGAAATGCCCAAGCGCGTCGTCAAGGACGAGGCGGAATCCACGAACACATACGGGGTTTTCGTCGCGGAACCGTTTGAGGCGGGCTACGGGCGCACCATTGGAAACTCCATCCGCCGTGTGCTGCTATCCTCGCTGGAAGGCGCGGCGATCTCGTCCGTCAAGATTGAAGGCGCGTTGCACGAATTCTGCACGCTGCCCGGCGTCGTGGAGGATGTCACCGATATCATCATCAACCTCAAGGGCGTATTGATTAAGATGTTCTCGCGCGAAACGCGCAAGCTGACCATCAGCGTGAAGGGGCCGGGCGAAGTGACGGCCGGCGATATTCAGACCGATGGCACGGT
>SKZA01000327.1 GCA_007127595.1 Kiritimatiellia bacterium | reverse complement strand
GAAATGGGCGCAGAGTAAATATGATCGATCTTGTTTCCGCGCACCAGGACATGAGCGGGTTCGGATAACGAACTGCTGCGGCCGTCAAAGATCCGCACGTTTTCGAACAAGACCGTGCGATCAGCAGCTTGCGCATGATCCGGCATACTCACGCACACCCCAACAAAAACCAAAAACATCCAACAAGCTTTTCCAAGACTCGACATAGCTAATCCTCCGACTGCTTGATCACCTCGCGCCACCACGGCGTACTCTAATGCAACGGGCTACCCCGTCAATTCATACAGCATCGCCCAAACTGACCGTGCGCATTTCTCGACGATTGGGGAAAAAGCGGCGGGAACTAGCTTATACGCTATTAAGGCGTTGATCGCGAATTTACTGAACTTTTTGCACTACGCCGAAGAAGTGTTCCGGCTCTTTCTCGTGACCGTGTTCAATCACCCAGCGGAGCTCTGCGGCGAGCGAAGGGCTCAATGACTCCAAGGTTTCCAGATCGGCCTCAGCCGATGCCGTGTCACCCATCTGCACGTATAAGACGCCGCGATACATGTACGCTTCGGCCAACTCGGCATTGATCTCAATGGCGCGGTTGTAGTGCTGCAACGCTTCCGCAAAATGCCCCTCGCCCTGCTTGCGCAGGACAAACGCCAAGTTGTTGTGCGCTTCTGCAAACGCTTCCTGCCGACGCAATGCCTGGCGCAACTGCCTTTCAGCGCGACCCAGCTCCATCGCCAACAGGTGTTCCGTGCCGCGATTGAAGGCCTGAACGTGCGCCGGCGTGCGCGGCGTTCTGGGCTCGGACGGGGAGGGCGCCGCGGTGATAACCAAGCTGCTGGTCATCCAAACGGCTGCGACGAAGAGATGTAGTAATCTAGTTCTCATTAGCATCCTTTCATTATTGATCTCAGTTCTGTCGCGAACAGGCCCGTTTGCTTACACTTTCTATTCAAGTGGTGTTTGTCATGCCCAGCGGGCGCGTCTTAGTGTCTTGAAGCGTTTATCTTGACGGGGGCCTTCCTGTTTACCGTTCCGCATCGCTCGTGTATTCTGGCGAAATGCATAGTCGAACACTCCTCTTCGCGATCGTTGGTGTGGTCTGCGTATTGGCCGCAGGCCAACACGCTTCCTATGCTGAGCGGGTCTTACTGGATACAGAGCGAGACGGATGGTCGTTGTGGACCGCGTATGGGCCGGGCATGAATGAGCGGTACGGGTTAGCCAACAACTCGAAACACTATCATCATCCCAGTCGCGTGCTCACGAACGACATCGCGCGCGTTTTGGAGGCGGTGGATACGGGTGAAGGGGAACCGAAAAGGTATCAAAGCGGCTGTCTATCGACGCGCGAAGCGCCGGATGGCGCCGGGTTCTTCCGCTTTACGAACGACGTGCGCAGTTTGCGCTTCGAGTTTGATGTGACGATCTCCGATTGGAACCACGCGGTCTGGCCGGCCTGCTGGTTGCGCGGCGTCGGCGGCGCCGGTGTACACGAAATTGATGTACTGGAAGGGTTCACCGCCCAGACCGGCACCAACTTGTACCGTTTCGCGGTGCATCCCGCAGGCAACATCAATGTCATCCGCGATCCGTGGCCCGGCACACCCTTGGCCCCGGGCGAACGGGCGACTGTGTGGGTGGAGATCCATCGACCCGGCACGCGGCACGAGACGCTCGCCGTGATGCGAGCCGGGAAGAACGATACGGTCAGGGTCAACGAACCTGATCCGCACACGGCAGCCTGGTGGGCGGACGACTACGGCTGGGACGTGATCGTCCAACAACAGATTGGCGGCAATTGGGTCGGCGACCCCGACCTCCCCTACACTGGATTCCTGCAGAATGGCCAGCCGGGCAGACCCGCGTCCGAAGTGCCCACATGGGAAGGCTACAGCACCATGACCATCCATCGCGTCCGCGTCGTTGCCGTCTTGGATATTTACCGCATTGAAGGCGCACCGCTGAACAGCGACACGAATCTCGTCCATTTCGATTCATGGACGACTCGGAGCTACACGCTGCAGACCTCGACGAATTTGCTACACGATGAATGGGTCACGGTACCCGGACAAGGCCCGCGCTTCGGCGTCGGCGGACCCGACCTCATGACCGCCCCGGTGGAAGCGCCTCTGCAATATTTCCGTCTACGTGTTGATCCCTGAACGATCTTCACTCAACCCAAAGTCGCGGGTCCTTCTTTCCCCGCCGTACGGACATATTGGCCCGGGGCGGACCGCTCGTACTTGGTGAAGCCGTGCCGCTCGATGTTGTCGTTGGATAAAGATTTGTTGACGGCGCGCTCCGTATAGATGCCGACCAGATTGGGCGCGGCAATGACGCGCCGAACGGGTTCGCCGGTTTCGGGGTGTGCGGTTAGCGGTGCATCCTTGATCGAGTGGATCCACTCGAAGGTCTCGCCACTGTCCTCGCCGTTACGGAGGATCTCGTAAACGTAAATGGGCATCAGCTTCTTTCAAAATTGGCCGTGATACATGGTATCAATCCCTTCTCGTCGAGTCGGGGTGCCAATTCTGTACCTTCTTCGACCTGCTCAATACTTATCTGCTCTGCAAACATCCCGTCCTCCTTAGTTATTGATAAATAATTCTCAATAGATTATCGTCTTCCGGTCATTAGTCAACGATTCGAGTTCGTATGCGCGATTTTTCCACACCGAGATTAAAAATATTGCCCAGCACGAAGCCCGTTCCGGTTCCGATGCCCATCCAGCGAAAGCTGAGCGCCCGGGATGTGCCGGATCAGAAACGGGAGATTCAGCGAATCGTTAAGCGACTGAAGCAGGTCATCACGCCTTTTTATGAGGTGGCGGGCCGGCTGAACACGACACTGGAGACGGAAGATCTGAGCGCGGTGCTTGACGCTTTGGAGGCCGAGGCGAAACGATCATCGCCGGAACCACACCTGGCTACCGACGACGATAACAAAGCCTATTTACGTCGGGCTATTTTCGACGAGTGCCTCCTTGAACCCAGTTCAGTACTGTTTCACACCACACTCGGCCCTGACCATGTTCGCTACGAGGCTATGCCAACGGATTTCTGGCTGAGTTGTCTGGCCCAATTGCGAGAGGAACTTAAGAACGCCAAGGAGAAACCATGAACAATAAAGCGAATGACATCCGCATCCCTGTGACCGTGCTGACCGGATTTCTCGACGAACCCACCGCCGGCCTTGACGACCAAGGGCAAGCCGCGCTTGTTGACGTGCTAAATAGACAGCGGAAGAGCGGCCGCCTCATCCTCGTCGCCACCCACGATCCTGTTTTGGCGCAAAACTGGGCCGAAGAAACCATTGCGCTCCGTCTTTGACCTCGCCCGCCTCCCGCTCCACCTACACTTACTCGATACCCTTACCCGCCTGCACGTACTCGCATCCCAAGCCTCTATTACCGATCAAGCGGTTCGATTAAGTGTAGCCGGGTACGTGTGGCGGTTAAGAGTAAATGCAGTGTTCTCTGTCCCTCAGGCCTCCGGCATTGTTCAACTACAACTTCCGTCCGTTCACGAATTGATCCTGTTCCCGCCCTTTCCTCGTCCCGACCAAGAGGCTGCTTTACGTTTTCTTGAGTCTGAGTAACTCGACATGAAGATCGCGGACCTGACGGAAATGGCGCTCATCGCGAGCGCCGACCAAAACGCCAAACCGCATGGCTCGCGCTGTGGCAGCGACAGCAATATCATTTTGGGGTATCGACGTTCCCGCAGTATTCAATTCCGAATAGATGTCGGCATAATATTCAGCTAGTTGGGGGGTAAAGGGTTCGATTTGAGTAACGGATCTGAGAGCTTCGAGTCGAGCCCGTCGCTGGGCGGCTTGCTGGACCGTTGATGCAAGTCGCACGCCGATCAGCGCTTCAGCCCAGACAATGGAAGGAATCAGAATGATTTCGTCCGGAGAAAGGTCTACCTGTTTCCCAGACGCTTGAGCACGCTCCCACTCAATCAACGCCGACGTGTCAAGAATCAGTCCCATGGGTTTTCCAATGGTTGATCGGAGCGATTGGCCGCCTCCAAATCATCGGCAAACTCGGGGTCCAGCGGCAAATCTTTTACCGCACGGCACAAGTCTCCCCAAGTCGTTGCACCCGCCCCCATAGCGGGAACCAGCTCAGCGGCCGGTTTATCATTCCGGGTGAGCAAAAAATGCTCGTTCCTGAACCGCACCCGCGCTAGATAGTCCCCAAGATGCCTAGCGGCATCCGTCGTTGTGATCACTGTCTTCATGCGTAACAATGTAGTTTACACAATTACGCATTGTCAAGCTTTGGCGTGACGCAAATCGTGGTTAGGCCCCCTCCATCAACGGAT
>SKZA01000007.1 GCA_007127595.1 Kiritimatiellia bacterium | reverse complement strand
TGTCGCGCGCGTAACGGAATCGCTCCAGCAGAACCAGCCAGAACGTTTCGTCACGGTCTGCGGCGCTGTGCAGCGGTTGCTCGGGCAATCTCCACATTTCACGCGGGCGCGTCACGAAGGGGAGCAATCGGTACGCTCGCACGAGATGCGGACCGGCCCTGCCCACATCAGCGGCTGCCAGATAGGAGAAGCGCGCGCGTACCAGCGCGTCCATGAGGCCTTCCTCACTTTGTCCGTCGGCCGCCCGATACCCGATATGCGTATCCTTTACATGCGCGTTCATCGAGCGGCGCATGTCCTCAAGACGCCGTACTTCCGCTCGAAGATCCAAGGGTTCCTCGCGTCGCGCCGCCTTTACGTCCAGCAGCGCGCCTTCGATTTCGGGCTGCGTCAATATCGCAACGCTCTCCGCATCCTCCCATACGTTCGGTGTCGCGAACACGGTGATGCGGATGCTGTGTGTACGGGCCAACTCAAGCATGCGCGGATTCAGCTCTTCAGGCGCACCCGCCGTTATCGAAAGGGTGAAGGCGCTCTCCGCCTGGTGCGGCCACAAGGGCTTGGAGGCGCGCGGTTGGCGAGCCGCCCAGCGTATGGCGTTGCGAAGGATGTGTTCCGCTACGTTCGCGTATTCCGGGTGCTCGATGGCCGCAAGGTCACGGATTCCCATCCATACGAAGCGTCCCGGTCCGTAGCTCCCATGCGTGAGGGCCGCGCGGGCGGGCGGCATACGCGGCGGGAGCACGGCCCCTTCTTGCGTGAATGCGTCGATCCACGTGGCGGACTGTCGCACACGCGGTTCGAGCACATGGCCGGCCAGCGGTTCCCCATAGGCTTGTACCGTCAGGACGAGGCCCGGGGGGAGCCCGATGGTGAGCGGAGAGTGGGCGGAAAGCTGCATCAACGCTGCGGGCGCATCCTCTTGTAACGGGGAGGGCGAGGCGATCCGCTTGCCGGCGACATGGGCCATCAAGGAATCATCGCGCCACGCCCCGGACTCGTCCCGCACCCCCGGGGCCCACAACATGATCGCCCCCTTCCCGCGGGCGAGGAAATCCTTCACCATTCGGATGTCTTCATCGGACAGGCAGGGCGCCGAAGGCAAAACCAGGAGGTTAAAGCGATCCATTTCAGCCGGTTCAGGCCAGGCGGAAACGATACGGGCGGCGAAGTTTTCCGCCGTCAACAGCGCCCGCCACTGCTCGGCCAAGGCCAGCAGGCCGGTCTCATCTTCCATACATTCGCCGGACGATTCCGAATGAAAGATCAATGCACGGACGCCGCCTCTCATCGTTTCATCTGCGTCGCGTCCGCCTCGCAGCCAGTCCGTCCACGTTGTCGCGGCCGTATCGTACACGGCGACCAGCACCTGATGGTATTGCCAAATGGCGGCCACGAGAAGCACCTGGGCCGATATGAGAAAGACGAACAGGCCCAATCGCCAACGCTGTTTCCCCTCTCGACCGCTCATGCCTTGTCTGCGGGGGCATCCCGGTCTTCAGGATCTGAAGACTCGGTCGCCTTTGTTTGCGCCTTTTTCTCGGCCAGACTGCGGAACACCGGGAATACGTTGGTCCCGGCAGCTCCGCCGCGGGGGCGTTCCTCCTCTTTGGATACCGCCGGCGCATCAGCGCCCTTCGTCCCCGTCGCCTTGGTCGACGACGCGGGGGATTCCGCTTCCTGATCCCGTTCCGCATAGATATGGATATCATGCATGCGCAGCACAAATTCCTCCGGGAGTTCCGGGGACATGGTTTCTTTTGGGATGGGGTAATCGCCCGAATGCCGTTGTTTCCGCTCGGTGTCCAAGCGTTTACGCGAGCCGATGTAGGCATAGACGGCGAAAGCCAACGTCATCAGTGTGCTGACGAGGATGACCGTCGACAATATTCCAACCAGGCTTCCCATGAATCGCGCTTCTTCCTTACGTCCTCGTTATTGGCCGCTTTACAGCTTGCCCGTTCGTTCCAATTTACCCCAATTCATCTCCACCTGCAGGAATTCTTCGACCGTCGCGAGGACTTTGCATACGTCGGTCAGCAACACAAAGTAGATGCGATAGAGAATGGCGTACGGGGCCAGCTTCATGCTTTCGTTTTCCATGCTCAGGCAGAACATGGCGACCACGATATCCAGGACCGTGAGCTGTCCCCACCAAAAGACCACAAAGATACTCATATCAAATACGAGCACCACATAAAGGAAATAAAGCTGCGCGAAGATATTCATGATGGGCCAAAGCAGCGCTTCAAATCCCATGTACCAGAGCACGAAGGTGTTCAGGGGACCGGATCCGCCGGTCAGACTGGGCGCGTGTTTTCGAAGCGACTGCAAGATGCCGCGCGTCCACCGATAGCGTTGTCGGTAAAAGGCATTGACCGTTTCCGGCGCCTCCGTCCAAGTGATGGCATACGGTTCGTACTCGATCTTCCAGCGGTGCGCAAGGATCTTGATCGTGATATCGCAATCCTCGGCATAGGTGTCGCTATCGTACCCGCCCACTTCTTCCAACACTTTCCGGCGAAAGACGCCCAGCGGGCCGGGAATCACATTGACGGCGCTGAAATAGCCCTGGCTACGGCGCACCATGTTCAATCCTTCGATGTATTCCAGCGCCTGCATCTTGGTGACCATATTGTGGCGGTTGACGATCTTCACGTTTCCGGCTACCGCCCCCACCTTGGGGTTTTCGAAATGGGGAATGGCGTACAGGAGCGAAGCCGGGTCCAGCCGGGAATCGGCGTCGACCGCCATGATCAGTTCCCCGCGCGCATGGCGGATGCCGTTATTCAGGGCCTCCGCCTTCCCCGCGTTTTCCTGGCGCAGGACACGCACCACGTGATGGCCCTGTTGGCCCTCGAAACGGCGGGCGCGCGCGGACGTGTCGTCCGTTGACCCGTCATCCACGACGATGATTTCCAAATCGGGATAATGAAGTTCCAACAAGGAACCGAGCGATCGTTCAATAACCACCCCTTCGTTGAAGCAGGGCACAATAATGGACACCGTCGGGAAGTGCGACCGGTCTTCCGTATTGAAGTACTCCACGACCCGGTCCGGGATCTGTAGTCGATCGCGATGATGTAAATGCGCAACATAAATCAGCACGAAGAACCTGAAGATGAGAACAATCAGGAACATCAACAGCAACACCATCGAGACGTTCACGAACGTGGCCGTGACGGCGTAGTCCGTCCGCAACACGGTGACATACGAGATGAACACGAAGCCCATCAGCAGGGTCACCAGTATGAGCAACGTCAATTTACGGGCCATGCGCGTTCCCTCTGTCTCGTTCCTGCGCGCGGGTGCGGGCGACTTGCCCATCCGGGATGGCGACGCCGGCTTGCTGCAGCTGATCGAATTCGATCATCGCCTCCCGATAACGACCGGATGCGAAGTACAAGTGACCCAGACGCTGTCTGGAGAGCAGGTCGTCGGGATGATAGGAAACCCAACGACGTCCGCTTCGGATGCGCGAATGGAGGGCCTCTGCACGCCGGTCCCGCCATTCGCCTATATGCGCCCTTGCGCGGACGCGCTGTTCCCTGATCAGCGCGTCCCGGGCGGCCGTCATCTCCGCATCGTCGGGGTCAAACACGAGAAAGGCGTTCATTTCACGCAAGGCTTCCGCATATTGCGCCTGATCCAGTAACACGGCAATCAGTCGGCGGCGAAGGTCGGGTTGGTTCGGTCGGCGCTCGAGCGCATCGCGATATTCGGCAATATCCAATTTACGCTGTCGTCGGTATTCGCCGGTGCGCCAACGCGCCTCGGCATGATCGGGCTGAAGGCGCAACAACGCCTGATAGTGCTCGAAGGCTTTCGCATAGGATTGTCGATCGTGGTGGAAAGCGGCCAGGAGTTCGTGCGCTTCGATTTGGTCGGGGCGCCGGTCCAGGAGATCACGCAATATACGCAGGCCCTCATCCTCGGCGCCTTTCCAGATCAGGGCCCGGCCCAGATCCAACGCCACGCCCGCATCCGCCGGCTGAAGCGCGTGCGCTGTCCGCAGGACCCTCACCGCATCGGCGTGACGACCCAACGCGTTATAGAGTCGGCCCAGTTCATGCTGCACAGCGACCTGATCGGGAAGTTCCTTCAAATAGGCGCGATACAAGGGCAGCGCCTGAGCCGCACGATCGTTCCACCAATACATACGCGCCCATTCCAGCAGGATGTCCGGGTCGTGATCCAATTCCATATAGCGCGCATACATCGCGGACGCCCGATCGATATTTCCCATGCGATTAACCAGCCGCGCAAAGAAGAGCACGTCGTCGGGTTCGGGGTCAGACAGGTCAAGCGCCCGGCTCAGCTGAGAGCGTATGAGTACCAGCCATCGCCGCGCCTCCGCAT
>SKZA01000123.1 GCA_007127595.1 Kiritimatiellia bacterium | reverse complement strand
TTCTCATAAGCATTCATAATATTTCATTAAACATTCCATACACCCCACTAGATCGCACCGCAATCCACGGCGGCCCAGTCGCGCATGAAAGCGATCAGCTCGTCGTATTGTGGCGCGCGCGCATGACGCACATAGAACCCGGAAGCGCATACGCCGCTGCCCACGGCTTGTTCGGGCGTGAGGCCCGAGAGGATGCCGCGACAGAACCCCGCGTTGAACGTGTCGCCCGCGCCTGTTGTGAGCTTCGGTGTCGGCGTATACGGCCCTTCCATCATGTAGACGCCGTTTTCGTCGGCGACGCATGCGCTGCGCACGGGGTGAATCAGCACCATGTCCAAGTCGAGCGCCGAACGCACGCGGATCGCGCGGTTGCGAATGTCCATATCCGTTTCGCCCAACAGGATCTGTTCCACCTGCGCGGATTCCTGTTCGTTCATGCCGAGGATGACGTTGGCATGCTCTTGCAATCCCGACAGAATATCGAGCACACCTCGGATATCCTCCCGTGTGCGTTTGCGCGGATCGGCCAGGTCAATGAACAGGTATGGCCGATGTTCGCAGCGGCTCAAAAGTCCATTGAGCCCGGTCAGAATGCCGTTCATTTTCGGCAACATGGTCCAGTTCACGCAGGCCAACATCGCCTGTTCGTTCAGCAGGTTCAGGAATTCCCCTTCCGGAATGTGCGCCAACAGGTTTTCCCAATTGATCTCCTCCAGCGTTTGCATCTTGCCCATCATCAACTTGCCGTCCACGAACTCCAAAGCGTCCGTTTCAGCCGGATTCGTGAGGGACACGACGCGCGCGCAGGCAGCGGCCAACTCCTTGAAGACCATGTGAATATCGGGCTCGCCCAGAGCGCCAACGTACGTCACCGCACAGCCCATATGACGCAATCCGTCGGCCAGGATCGGGCCGTTACCGCCCAATTTGATTTGCTGCGGCACCATTTCAATATTTGCGCTGTAGCCGGCCGCCGCAGCGACGCGCTGCGCAAACTGGTCCATCGACTCCATGCGACGGTAATTCCTTACATCCAACCGTTCGTCGACCAGATGGATGATGGTATCTACAAAACCGTCGAACCCCACCAATACGGATGTCTCCGGATCAGCAGCCGCCAATCGTTCCGCCCCTTGTAGAATGCAGTTACTCGGATTAATATCCCGGCCCTCCCCAATAAATTCAGTTTCGACAGTTGATATATTTCGCGATTCTCTTACCTTACGTGTTGTCACATCAGAGTATAGAAAAACGGATTCCGTTCAAGGAGGATACGTTCGAATGCAGTTAAAGACCAAAGATTCACCGGTCATCGAGAAGACCAAGGAATTGTGCCAGACCCTGCTGGAACAACCGTCGTTCCATTCCATTCGGCAACGGATCGACGCTTTTGCGGCGGACGAAGCGGCACGCAGCAAGTACAATCGTCTATGCGACCTGCAGGAAATGCTGCAGTCCAAGGACCGGCAAGGCATCCCGCTGAGCGACGAGGAAATCGACGAGTTCGAGAAGGACCGGGAAGAACTGTTCGCGATACCGGTCGCCCGCGGGTTCATGGACGCGCAACAGGAATTGCATAAACTACAGGAAACCGTCGCTCAATACATCAGCAAGACCGTCAAGCTCGGCCGTCTCCCCACCGAAGATGACTTCGAAGCCGGCTCCTGCGGACCGCGCTGCGGCTGCAGCGGAGGATGAGTTTCCGATTTTCGATCTTCGATTTTCGATTGCGGGCTTATGTTCCGCCTTTTGCGCATTCTTGCGACTTTTTGCGGCAAGCCTTCTGCAGGCGTGACCCTATAGTAACTCGCGCTGTTCGGGGGCGGGGCGAATACATTCCGGGTCGTCATTCGACACCTGATTCACCCGTGTAGAGACCGGCACGGCCTGCAACTCGACGGCGCCGGCGTGCAGGACCGGATCCAGTTCTTCCGGTCGATAGTGTGCATGATTCAACCAATCGCCTTCCTGTTCCTTCTGGAGGATCAAGGGCATGCGCGCGTGATACGGTTTCATGAACGTGTTTGCCGCTCGTGTCAGGATGGTAAACGTGTATAGTTCGCCTCCGTCGCGGTCGTTCCAGACCTCCCAGAGCCCGGCGAAAGAGAAGAGCGGACGGTCCTTTAATGTGAAAAGGTACGGTGTCTTTCGTTTCTCGCCCGGCGTCGCCTTCCATTCGTAGAACCCGTTCGCCGGGACCAGGCACCGGCGATAGCGCAGCGGATTGCGAAAGGACGGCTTCTCCCATACGGATTCCGAACGGGCATTGATCATCTTGTACCCCATTTTCTGATCCTTCGCCCATGACGGGACCAAGCCCCAGACACAGAATTCCACGCACGGACCGCTCTTCCCCGCGGTGATCACCGCCGCCGGCTGACCCGGCGCAAGGTTATAGCGCGGCTTCAATATGGCATTGTCCGGCAACGCCACGTTGTATGCCTCCTCCAACTCGTCCTTATTCGCCGTCTGTACAAATCGTCCGCACATGCGCGGAAGCATAGCACATTTGGCAGCCCGTTGAAAACTCATGGCCACATGGTCCACGCCCTCACGGGCTCTGAAGTGAAGCAAAGCGCGTACTTCTGGGCGGGCGCGGCTACATTGCAGTTTTCTTCGTAGCCGCCGCCGTGAGGCGGTGGATGGCACGTCCAACAAACGTTTTTCAACGGGCTGTTAGCCGGCCATTCGCACCGGCCGTAGTGAAAGGGCGAACCCGCACCATGCGCTACAGCACCAATCGCCTGGAGAAAACCGGGACGCTCCTGACCACCGCCGGATCGCCGACCACCAAGGTTACGGAGGTCACCGTGACCGATCTGGACGCCGACGAATCGCTGAAAGTGTACCAGATTAGGGGCTTCGCTCTTGTCGCGCCCCTATGAAAGTGGCGTTGCAAGTGAAAACTGCCCTCTTGTTTTTCTTGTCCTTTCCGAGATCCGTTCTCCAACTCCTCCAAGCCCCTATTCGAGGTCTACGCCTCAGGTTATCATTCGGAACGACGCGGCCTCATACCGTAGTAAGACCTTTTCGGCCAGGCGGGACAAAGAGGTCCGCGTCGAAAGTTGTGTGAGTCTTGGAGATTGGATCTCATGATATATTCAATGTGCGGTGGCCATCATTTTCGTCGGCTGCCTGATCTTCCAATGAGAGATCTTCGTCTTGATCTTTCCGTCTCGTTCTATGTTGAGCTTCGACACATCGAAGTGTTCCCGGTTTAGCCACATTCGATACATGATCCTGGCAAGACGCTGTGCAATGGCAATCGCCGCCTTCTTGTATCCGCTCTTCGCCGCCACGCGGACAAAGTACGGGTGAAGCGGATGCCTCGGGCGAGACGCTTGCTGAGCAATTTCGCAGAGCAGAGCGCGCATGTGGGAGGGCCCCGCCTTCGTAATATGACCATGGCGTTGCGTGTCTCCGGTGTCGTACATCGAAGGAGCCAACCCGAGATAGCTGACCAGATGATTGCTATCGGCAAAGCGGCGGGGGTCGCCAATCACCGCGATGAACGAAGCGGCCGTCACCAACCCGATGCCGGGCATGCTGGTCAACCATCCCATGATCTCCGCAAATGGGTCCAAGGCCACCAAGAGTTCGTCTTCCAGAAGACGGGTGTGTGTAACTGCCAGTGCCCAGGCTTGGGCATGCAGATTCAGATGGCTGCTCAGAGCTTCTGTTTCCGACCGCGCCATGAGCTTCGACCAGGCTGTCTGTGTCGTCAAAGAGATGCTCTCTTCGGTCAGGATCCCCTCCGCCCGCAGCAGAAACTTTGCCGCGTTGATCTGCTGCGTTCCGAGACGAACGAAGTGTCTGCGCCTGGAAAGAATCCGTCGCAGCTTCCGAATCGGAGGCGGAGGCATGTAGACGATCGACGTCCAGATAGCTCGCCGCAATCCGTCACAGATCTCGAAGGCGTCACGCCGGTCAGTCTTTTGCCCTCGCCGCCGGGCCTTCTTTCGCACCTCTGCAGCGTCAACGACCACAGGCACCAGTTCCAACGCTTCGAGAACATCGCATACCATGCCGGCTTGCACTCCTGATTCCAGGCACACCTGTGTGCCAGGCTCCAGCTCATGCTTCAGAACCATCTGCTCAATTCCTTCCCGATGTGTCGGGGTTTTCCCCTCGGCCATGACATCCCCGTCCGCCGATTGAATTACGTACACTGTCTTCTTGCGATGCACATCCAGACCTATGTATAGTTCACTCATGGGCTGCACCTCCTGTTCGCTGCTATAAGTAGCTTGGAGCCCCGTAAGGGTGACTCCGTTGGTTTACGGTCATCTTAAACCGTTATTGGAGGGCAGCCCACTTTCATGATTACCGTAGGCCTTGCGAAGGCGGATGCGAAGACCGGGCA
>SKZA01000401.1 GCA_007127595.1 Kiritimatiellia bacterium | reverse complement strand
TCCGCATCCACCAGCTCGACATCAAGGAGGCGCGCGGTCTCGCGAATGATTTGATTCAACCGGCTGTCGGTTCGAAAACGCAGGGTGTCCAGGTCGCGGGCGCGCATAAACCGGTCTAGCGCTTCGTCTGCGCGGCCCAGCGCGGAAAGGGATTGCGCTTGGCGATAAATCAATTCGGCGTGCCCGTCATCGATTTCGATGGCGTCGGCGAAAGAGCGCAACGCCTCCTCGTAACGTCCGCGCGCCTGGGCGTGTTTCCCGTTCTCAAAGGCGTTATGCCAGTTGCGTTGCAAGGTCGTATCCATGCCCGGCTTCCAAGCGGACGCGAAAGGGCCGTTGGCGGTCAGGTTCACAGCCATTGTGGAAAGGATGACATCGGCTCCGGCGGCGCGGGCGGACCGGATGATGGCGGCCAACCGATGTTCGTAGGCGTGATACATGGCTTCCAGTAGCGGATCGTCGGCCTGTACTCTGTTTGAATCAAAGAGATGCATCCCGAAGCGCCGGTCACCTGTTGCGGCAGGCGCGAACGATCCGCGTACGGCGCGCAAGAAATGGCCGAGACGCAGGCGGGTAAGCCGGATACGCAAGGACGTCACCCAGGCTCGCTGACCGGCGCTGAATACGCTGCCCGGCCCGTATGGGCCCACGACTTCGTTGTTGCCGATATAGAGGATGACGATGTCCGGTTCCATCTTTCTCAATTCAGAAGCGATGTCGGCGATGACCGCTGAATTAATCGCTGTCATGGCCGCGTTAATTACTTCGAACCGTTGGTCGGGCTCGGCATAATTCAACATCTTCTCCAGGATACGCGGTGCGCTGAATGGCGGGATAGGGTCGCCCAGTGCGGCCGATTCGCCCAGTACGACGACACGCACCACATCCCCGGGCTTGTCTTGTGTGACGATGAGCGGGGGCGGATTGCGAGCCAGTTCGGGCGGAAAGAAGCGGTACCCATAGAACGGATTGTTGACCCATGCTGCATCGCCGTTCAGCCGGGCCGGCATCAAGAAGGAGACGGGATAGCCGATGCCCGTCCAGCGCATGACCACTTCAGCGCCCGTCAGAAACAAGGCGGGAACCAGAACCGCCAGAGCCAGACGGGGCAGGAGCCAGCGCGCCGTTGTTTCTGTTTTCTTCATTCGCTCGCACGTAGCATAAGCCGCCCGTAAAATCAAAACGATTAGCCGTTGGTCATCAGCGGCGGAGCTCCATGACCCGGGCCCGGCTGCGGGCGGCGCCCTCGGCGTCTCCCATCTGCTCCTGTAGCAAAATCAGTTGTTCCCATGCGGGGATATCGCGGGGCGTCATATCCAGATAACGCTGTAAATCATGGATGGCTTGATTGGTCATCCCTTCATGTAGAGAAATGGAGGCTTCCAAAAGGACCACACCGGCCCCCCCGTGATCGAAGCGATAAAGATCGGCCACTGCTTCTCGGGCGCTCTGGGTGTCGCCCGATAATAATTCAAGTCGCGCCATGTTGAGGCGGGCTGTGCGATGATTAGGTTGCAGGGCAAAGCCGCGTGTAAACGCCTCTCGTCCACGCCCATAGTCTTGCAGCACGCCAAACAACCTGCCTGCCGTGAAATGTAGGAGAGGGTCGTCGGCATTCTTTTCCGATGCCCGTTCATAGACTTCAGCCAGTCGTGTTAGATCCCATTCTTCTGGCGTGCGGGATCGCATTTGCCCGACACGCTCGGCTATCGCGTACAGGCGGTCGGTCACCCCGACAGAGGTCGCAAAAACGTCCATGCTCAATAGGTCGCCTATTCGCCACCACATTTCAGTTTCGTCATAAGGCGTGAATAGGGTCCGCTCGCGTGCGATCTCATACCAGAGCGGGAATTCTTTCCACCAGGATTCCGGCTCGATGCCGGGATCGTCGGGATCCTGTACTTCCCATAGCGCGGCCATGCCGTCTGAGATTAGGGCCGCGACGGCTACGCGCCCCGCAAATGTGAGATGAACGTGCTCGAGAAAGAATTTCCCATCTCCACTGAATGTCGGATTTTCTTCATGCAGCCATCGGTCGGCGTCCACCATGCCGACGTGCTCCGGATAGTCATCGACCAACATGCGTTGAAGGTCCCGAATTCGGCTATCTGCCCGGAAGCGTTTCCGGTCAAGATCACAGGCCAGTCTATACAGCGGCCATGCGCGTGCCATGTCCGATTGCGCTTCCCGAATTTGGGCGGCCTCGTAGACGGGCAGCGCGGAACGAAGTCCGGCCAATGCATCAGCATACTGGGCCGCCAGCACCTCTTGCGCCCCATAGGCCGCGGGTTCGCTGTCGAGCGGGGGCCAATCATTCAGGTTTACCGCCGGGATGCAGACCAGCACCTTGGCCTCGTGGGATAGCGCCCGTTCAATGATGTCGCGGAAATTCGCTTCGACATGATGCAACATGCCGTCAAGGGCGGGATCATCATGCGCGATCGACACCTCCTGAAACTCGTCCAATCCTTTCCAGATCCCTTCTTCCCAGTCGATCATCCGTTCAGAAATCCGTTGCGCAAGCCTGTCCGCCGCGCGCCCTGTGCGCGTCTCGCGAACGACGTCAAGGAACCGGGCCAGCGTGCCGATGCCCTTGACCTGGCCGAATGTGGATGCCGGCCCGAAGGGGCCTATCACCTCATTGTGTCCCGCATACAGCACGATCAGGTCGGGATTCAGCGCCAGGGATTCCCGGGCGAACAGGCGGAGGACATGCGAATTAATGGCCACGACGGAAAGATTGATCACTTCGACCGGCTGTTCAGGGAAACGTTCTCTCCAAACCACCTCGACCAAGCGTGCAAGGTTATAGCCCATCAGGGGAAATCCAGCCGCGGCGGACTCGCCCAGCAATACCACGCGTTTCACGCCCGGTTCTTTTTCGACGGGTATCCATAGCGGTTGCGGCGCCGGCATCCCGGCCCGTTGGAAGAAGCGCTTCGCATACTCGCGATTGGTCGTGGCATATCGTTGGCCATCGTGTTCCATTTCCAACAGCAAGCGCTCCGGTTCGTAGAGCCCGGCAACCCAAAAGAAGAGTTCAAGCGCAGCGAAGAAGACGAAGCCAATCAGGAAGACGCGGAAGATCTGGTAGATCCATCGCATGGAACCATGAAATATTCGAATGGCGGACGGCATGAGCGGTTCCCTGAAGGGTTGAGCGCTACGCTAGCAATACACGGCTGATAATGCCAGTTGATTCATCGGGCCGGCTGGATCGACAGCGAGGATGGCTGGCTGCAGGTCCGCCCAGTGCTCAAGCTCTCTGCTTGTCCCTGACGCTCGCGTGCGGTAGAATTTCTCTGGCATAATGCTCATTGATCCACGAGGCAGGAATGAATAGCGAGTGTGTCATTCATCCTTGATAAGGATCGGCAGGGGTAGAGATAAGACTTTGTGATGGACTATGCGGCTTGTTCGACATTTGTTGTTGCTCTTGAAGGAATTCGGACTGTTTGCCTGGCATAACAAGGCGTGGTGGATTATACCTCTTATTCTCATGCTGTTGCTCTTGAGCGCGTTCATCTTCGCCGGGCAATCCATGGCGCCGTATATCTACACATTATTCTAAGGACATGAGCCCATGCTTCGTTTGACATCTTGCATTGTATTGCTGCTGTTACCGATTCCATTTCTTGCGCACGCCGCGCCGCCGGTGACCGCGCCGGACGGAGTGCACCTGCTGACCCTTGAAGATCGCACGCTTGCGAGCGCGGAGCCGACGCATACCGTCGGGTTTCATGATCGCGGCGCGCGACGAGTAGATATCCGTCACTCGGCCGATGGCTGGGCCACACCGCATCGGATGCAGCGGGAAGGCCGCGTCTGGCGGATCTCCATCGACGAACTCGGACTCGAACCCGGTCTGCACGAATTCAAGTTCCTTGTTAACCGCCGTTGGGAGCCGGGGGAAAACCGTATCCTCTACATCAACGCTGACGGTCTGATCGATTTCCCGCCGGCCCTCTATCTGACGTGGCAACGCGATCCCGCCACGACCATGACGGTCCACTGGCATACGGATCATCCGGATGACTCGTCCGTCATCCATTATCGATTGCCGGGCGAGGACGAATGGCGCAGCGAGCAAGGCGATAAGACGCCGTTTCCCTTCACGGAGCGCTGGATACATACCGTGGAATTGGCCGGCCTGACGCCCGATACGCGCTACGAATTCCGGCGCGACGACGCAGATCGGGTCTATGCGTTCCAAACGATGCCGGACACGCTGGACGAGCCGGTGCGGTTTGTGACCGGTGGCGATATTTATCACGAGAAGGAATGGATGGACGCCATGAACCGGCGGGCGGCGTCGCTTGACCCGATGTTCGTTGCTATCGGCGGTGATCTTGCGTATGCAGACGGG